>CALADT010000231.1 GCA_937890655.1 uncultured Mucispirillum sp.
TTGCAAAGCCTATCAGATAATAAAAGAGGCAGGCTTGCAAGCCTTTATTCTATTGTAATATATGGTCTTGGCCATTAGGTGGATTTTTTGCAGGTATTGTTACAGAAACTCTAAGCCCACAGGCAACAGTTATTATGTGGAGTGTTTTAATGATAATATCATGAATTATATATGGTATTCATCTTAAAAAAATGAATTATGAGCTAAAAACTGTATGGGATGATTTTGTAAAAGAATAAGAAAATACAAGGTTTTTTATGGTGTTAGTTAAAAAATAATTAAAAGATAGTAAAAATATCTTGTATTTATTTTAATATCATTGTATAAGTATAATAATAAACAAAGTATAGGACTATTATGTTTAGTTTTACTAAACTAGAAAAGGGCTTAAAATGTCAAAGTTAATTTCGATAGCAAGTGGTAAAGGTGGTGTTGGTAAAAGTTTTTGTTCGTCAAGTTTAGCATTATCTTTAACAGCTGCAGGTTATAAAACACTTTTAGTTGATGCTGATTTAGGTGGAGCAAATTTACATAACTTTGTAGGCCTGAAAGTTCCTGGTATTGGTTTATATAATTTTATTAGAGAACGTAGTGAGTTAAAAGACGTTATTGTAAAATCTCCTGCAGGGGTGGATTTTATTGGTGGCTCTGGCGATGTTTTAGGCATGGCACACATTACTAAATTTGAAAAAATTAAAATATTGACTAATATTCAAGAATTAGATTATGATTATACTATACTTGATTTAGGTGCAGGCACAAGTTTTAATATGGTGGATTTATTTAATGTAGCCGATATTAAAATTGTAGTTATGAGTGGCGAGCCTACCTCAATAGAAAATGCCTATGGTTTTTTAAAAGTGGCTATTTACCGTCATATAGAACGTTTTCTTTCTAAAAGATGGGATTTTGAGGAGATTAATAAAAAACTTCGTAGCAAAAGTATGAACTTCCCAAATGTGGAGTCTATTATAGAAGCAGTAGCACAAATAGATAGCGAGATTGCTTCCACAATTACATCATTTATTGCTACTTTTAAACCTGGAATGATATTAAATCAGGTTAAATTTAAACGAGAATTAAATGTTTTTTATGGCTTTGAAAGTGTTGTAAAAAAATATTTAAGTATAGATATTGAAAAATTAGGCTTTTTACCTTATGATGAAAAGGTAAGTGAGTGTATAAAATTATTAAAACCTTATTATCTACGTTTTCCTGATAGCGAAACAGTTGGCTGTATTGATGACATTAGGGAACAGATGATATCTAAATTATAGAGGCTTGCTAATGAGTGAAGAATTATTTGAAGATGTTGAGCGTAGTCAAGAATATGCAGAGGAGATGGATCAAATCCAGCTTGTAGGTATGAAATTAGGTGAGGAAGAATATGCTATTGATGTTCTTAAAATCACTGAAATTATCCGAACAGTTGAGATTACCATTGTCCCACGTATGGAGTCATACATTTTAGGTGTTATGAACCTTCGTGGTAAAGTCGTTCCTGTTATTGACTTACGTGTTCGTTTTAATTTGGACAGTTGTGACTTTGATAAGTCCACTCGTATTATAGTAGTAAGTGTAGATAAAGAGAATATCGGCTTTGTGGTAGACGAAGTAACGGAAGTTATCCGTATTAAACGTTCTATGGTTGAGCCTACTCCACCACTTGTTGGTTCTATCGGTCAGGAGTATATTCTTGGTATATGTAAGTATGATTCTCGTCTTATAATGCTTTTAGATATTGACAGAGTTATTAACGATAGTGGCGAATATAACGAAAGTGAACTTCGTAAAAAAATGTTAGGCACAAGTAATAAACCGACACCTATTATGGCACCTGTTCCGGAAGCTGTGCCAGCTCCTGTTGCTGCACCTGCTCCAGCACCTGCACAACAAGAAATGCTTCCAGATGCTAATAGTGTTGCTGCACCTGTTATATCTACTCATGAAGATGAGGAAGATAGTATAATAGAAACAGGCAGTGCATCTTCTGATATAGAAGATAATATTGATGCTTTAATAGCTAAAGAATTAGCTATGAGAGAAGCAGAAACAGAAGCATTGAATAAAAAAAAAAGGAGTCCGCAGCTAAATCATGATGATGTTTTAAAGGATGCATTAGAGCAAAGTAATGCTATTTTCCAAGTGGAAGAAGGCGTCCATGTAGAGCAAGATGACTTAGACAGCCTTATTGCAAAAGAATTAGCAATGAGAGAGGCTGAAACGGATGAGCTAAATAAAAAGCACAGAGCAGAAAAAAAAAATAGTGATGTAGATATTGACCTTTCAGTTGTGGACCCAGATGCTGTTCCAATGGTTGAAATAATCACTCACCCAGTGGAAGAAGAAAGTGGGGCAGACGAAAGGCTTGACCCAGAAGTGGGGGTAGATACATCACCTGCTGTGAACCCTACAAGTGATGGAGAATCTGTACAAGTGTCTATTAAAGAATTAAAAAGAATAGCAGATAAAATTATTACAGGGGAAGAATCTGGTAGTAAAATTGATACTAACATAAAAGGTGAGATAGGCGAATTATTAAGGCTTATTCTTGAAACAAAAAACAGGGTGGATGATATTGACCCATTATTGGAAAAATCACAAGAGAACTTGCCAAATGTTACATCAATGTTAGAAGGTGTAAATGATGATACTGAAAGAGCTACCCTTAACTTAATGGAAGCATCTGATAGTATGTCAGACTTTTATAAATCATTTATAGCAGATATAGCAAGCCTTAAAAAACTTGCAAATAAAGAACATGAAAAAGAATTTATGGAGCTTTATGGTAAAATAGTTAATAATTTATCAGAAGCTGAATCATTAGGTTTTAAAATATTAGAATCTTTAGAATTTCAAGATATTACAGAGCAAAAACTCCGTAAAGTAATAAAATCTATTGAGGATATGGGTTCAAGATTAGGTTCAATCGTAGGCTTTTTACAAGTAAACGATAACAAATCTGGTGAATATAACAAAAATAGAGAACAGTTATTACTAGATTACGGTTTAGCTTAAAATTAAAAAAATAACATATAATCAGAGGTTTATGGATAACATAAACCTCTTTTTTTGT
>CALADT010000232.1 GCA_937890655.1 uncultured Mucispirillum sp.
GCCATATGACCATCACGCTATTGGCTCTTTGTTAGTAGAATTTGCATTTTAATATAACCCTGTTCTATATTTATCAAATAAATACATTCTTATTGTGAAATAATACAGGTTATAGTATTTAGTTTATTTCATAGTATCTAAATATAATATTCTAAACAAGCCATTATTATTTAAGAAAAATATATAAAATAATAAAATATAATATTGTTATATTTTATACCTGTTTTTTTAAAAAAAAGGATATAGAGTAATAAAAGCAATAGTTAAGTAAGTTCTATAAAAAGGAGGGGGAGTTTTTTTCTATAATGAGGGGTTAAGTATTTAATATATTTTATAGTAGAGTGTTATATAATGTGATTATATTGTTTATTATAGCTATGTAATTATATCATATAATGATTTCTGTAATAATATTGAAATGCAATGTTTATAAGTGCTTTTAATTTATTTCTTCTTTATATTCATGGGTTATTTCAAAATATGTAGCATAAGGGCTATATTTTTCTTTTTTCATTATTTTAACATATATCATATTTTTTAGTGTAATATCGTAAGCTGTATAGTAACACATATATTTTCCTGTATTATCTATATTATGTGCTGGCACATTTATACATTTTTCACTAGTGTTATTTTTATATACTTTTTTTACACTTTTTATAAATTCATTATATTCATTTATTGTAATAAAATCTGTGTGGTTTAGTTTAAGTTGTTCACTTGTTGGGTTATCTATATTATCCTGCCCCTTAGCAGAAAGTATTAATGTTTTAATATGTTTATCAAAAATAGTTACACTTGTGTATGTATATTTCATTTTTTTATTATGAATAATAGTATTTTCTAGTGGAATATTAGGAACATATTTGTAAAAAATATTAGTAAATATATCAATATGTAATTCAGGCTTATCAGGCTTATCAGGGATATCAGGATTATCAGGAATTTCAGGTATTGTAGGTATATCTGGTATATTAGGCGTATTTTCATGGTTTAATTCTTCATTTAAGCTAAAATTATCCATATCATAACAGGCAACAATATTAAATAAACTTATTAATAATATTATATATTTTATTTTTTTCCCAATCATTTTGGGATGTTATATTATTTAATAAATTATGTCAAATAAATATTTTATCTATAGTAAAAATATTGATTATTTTAAATTACCATTTTTATCATGTTTTTGTTCTTTTTCTATTTGGTCGTTTTTAAAAACAGTTTTAGATTTAAGGTTAACGTTTTCGTAATATCCTTTTTCTATACCGTTTATTTTTCCATTTTCATAAGGAGTTTCCCATTTTACATTACCATTTTTATAGTAAGTATAACCTATGCCATGTGGTAACCCATTTTTTATGGGAATAATAGTGTCTACTTTCTTTTCAGAATAACAGAGTATACCGTTTGTTTTATTATTTTTATATGTTTTTCCATTATTTACTATATCATTTATAATATTAGTATTTGTTTCTATAAAATCACATTTACTTTTATTAAAAGTGTTAGAAAAAGCATAAATTGGAAAAATTATAATAGAAATAATTATAAATAGTATTTTTTGCATAAAAGCATTACTAAAAAAATAAAAAATATAAGAAAATATAAACCTAAATATAATATTTAGCAAGAATAAAGTAAGTAATCTTTTATTGTTTTATGTTTTAATATCATGAATAATTATATATACTTGTTACAATTTAATAATACTCTACAATGTCAATTCTGAGCCTTGTGCGAAGAATCTATGTTTTAAAATAGGATTGTTTATATATGGTATAAATATCATATTGATAAAAGATAGTAATACTATCTTTTATTATAAGGTTAGGGATTCGCCTTTCCAAAGCCTTTGTCCTAAAGTCTTTTTCAAGGCCAGCCAATTTACTGTCGCAAACGTCCTGTTTGCTTTTCTTCGCTACTTGCTCAGCGTAAATTGAGATTCGAATCCCACTATCTATTTACGCAAAAAAAGAGATAATATATAAATATATTATCTCTTTTTTTACGGAAAGAGAGGGATTCGAACCCTCGGTGAGTTGCCCCACACACGCTTTCCAGGCGTGCCCCTTAAACCAGACTCGGACACCTTTCCATTAGCTATAAAAATACTCTTTTATATAAATTTAAAAGAAAATGCAAGAAGTTTTTTTAAAACTTAATTGATTTGCCTGTTTTTATAAATATAATCTTCAACTACTGCTACTATGGAAGATAAACGTGATAAACTCTTATTTAAATCTTGAAAAACACCTGTATAATCCTGCTCCTCTACCATAAAACCTATACGAGAAAACTCATCACCTAAATATTCAAGCTCATCAAGAACAGGTTGCTCAAAACCACAACCACTATCGTAGATTGCTTTAAATAGACTATGGGCTTTGTATAAACAAGCCAAAACATAATCCATTTTATCAAGGTCATCTAAATTATAAAAGTCATTTTCATTCATATATCACCTTTATAGATTAGTTTACATTATCCAGCATATCTAAAGTAGCAACAGGTTTTTTAGGCTGTTCCTTACCTTTTAACTTCTGCTGTATTGATTTTTCCATAGCAAGTTCGGCTTTTCTTCGTTCTGCCTGTAACTCTGCATATTTTCTTCTTCGCTCCTGCACTGCTTCATAGGCTGCCATTTTACGTTCATAGTTACGCAAATCAACCATAATAGCCATATAGGCCGCAAACCCTAAAATAGCCATTAAAATATCAACTTTATCCATAAACTCATCACCTCTAAAAATAGCCATATGAAAATACATACTACTATTTTATTATCTATCGGCAGGTATTTATTTTTCTTAAATATTTTTTTCTATTTCATATATAATATAAATTATAAATAAATATTAATCAAGACATAAAAAACTATTGCAATTAAAAAGAATATATATAATAATCAAATTATTAAAATATAGAAGGGAGTATGTTATGAAAAAATTTCCTATATTACTATTAATTGCAACATTTTTAATAATTACTGGTTGCGATGCTTTAGGTATAAAAGAACGTGATAATAATTCTAATGAATTAAATAGTGCAAATGCTGCTGTTAGTGATAACGAACAAAGTGGTGCTAATATGGATAGCACTTCAGCACAACAGATTTCAGCATTACAGCTTGAATTAGATGAGCTTGTTACAACATTAAATGAAAAAGATACTATTATTGCTAATTTAGAAAACCAACTAAATGATATTAAAGTAAAATTTGATGAAAATAGCAGTAACGCAGCTAAATTACAGGCAGATTATGATAATCTACAAAGCCAAGTTAGTGTAAATAATCAATATAGAAATATTGCTTTAATTGTGGCAGCTGTATCTATTCTAATAAACATTATTTTAATATATCTTTTAATTAAAATGCGTAGCAAATATAACCGTGCTGCACTACCACCTGCTAAAAAAGATGAACATATTTTATCAAAAGATAATGAAAAAGAAAGCAAAAAAAATAATGAAGAAATAAAAGAAAAAACAGAAAATAAAGCAGAAGTAAAAACACCTAGTGAAGAAAAAAAAGTAGCAGAAGAAGGCCCTAAATCTGCAAAACGTGGCAGACCAAAAGCTGATGCTACTAAAACTACCACTAAAACTACTACAAAAACAACAAAACCTAAAAAAGAAGTAGTAGATAATAAAAAAGAAATAACGGAAGAAAAATAGTTTTTACAATATAAAAAAATAAACCCCTTGGTATAAATTA
>CALADT010000233.1 GCA_937890655.1 uncultured Mucispirillum sp.
GTTTACTATATTATTTATAACCATTCCTTGGAATTTTGATAGAGTAAGTTTATCAAATTTTAGTGTACATACTAGACTTGATACATATAAACATTTAGACCATTATAAGTATAGTGAATTTATAAGTAACATAGAAAACAATGAGTATATTGCTATCCCTTCATCATTAAGGGCATGGCCATATATTAAAAATGCAAAATTATATAGGTTTGATAGTGCTAATAGTTATAAAGAAAGCCCTTTTAACAATCCATTTGATGTAATAGAAAATATTAATAATATTAATGATAGTTATGATTATAATTTAATTAGCAAGTATGATCAGTTTATACACCAAACAGGCAGATATATTATATAATAATCTAACAGAAGATAAACTATATATGAAAATATTAGATAAAGATGGTAAGATAATAACTGCAAAACAAATAAATACTAGTAAATATGGTCAGATAGGTTTTATGTTTAATAAACCTATCTGTAATGTATCAAAAATATGGTTTGAAAATAATACAAAACAGATTATATATATAAATAGTAAGTTTTTAATTGGTATAACAAACTAAATTGAGCGTGGTTATGAATAAATTATCAAAAGAAGCCGTAAAGTTTATTATTATAGGTATATTTGGCACAGCTGTTAATTATGGAGTGTTCTATACCATATACAAATTTATTGGAGTTAATTATACAATCTCATCAGCTATTGGTTTTATTGCTGGCGTATTTGCAGGATTTCCATTTAATAAAAACTGGACATTTCAAAGTGATAAAAATACAAGAAAAGTAATTATCCCTTATTTTACTATATATCTTATGTCATTGGGTATTAGTATAGCACTGTTAAATATTCAAGTGAAACTATTAAATATTAACCCTTTAATTGCAAATGTAGTATGTATATGTGTTACAACTGTAACAAATTTTATAGGAACAAAACTATTTGTTTTTAAAAATACTAATTAATTGTGTAAAGATTTACTTAACTCTTTAATATAAGCAAAAGTTCGTTTTATTAGTTTTATTCTTGTTTTAAAGCTACCACCACCTTTAGCTTCTCCATGGATTCTCTTATTAAAAAATACTGGTATAGTTTTTATACTATATGAGTTATTTAATGCAGTATATAATAAAAATAAGTCAAGCGAAAAATCATTTGGTGCTTTATTTTTAAGATAGCTTTCAAAAAAGGCCCTAGAAAATATTTTTGGTTGAGCATTTATATCGTCCATATACTTTTTTAAATATAGGAAAGCAATAATTTGCATACCAAAAGTAAAAAAAGCCTCTATTAACCGTCTATTTTTTCGTTTTCCTTTTACGATAAAATTATCAATATATCCATCAGTATAAAATTTATTAAAAGCAGTAATAACATCTTGTGGGTCTGTTTGCATATCTGCATGGGTCCATGAAAGGATATCCCCTGTGGCCTGATTTAAGCCCTGCATAATACCATACCCATAACCTTGATTTACAGGAACATCACATACTACAAAATTAGTATTATTATTAACTTGTAGAATATTTTCTAAAACTTCTTTTGTATTATCTGTTGAACCATTATTAACTAAGACTACTTCAATATTATTTTTATCTTGAATACATCCTTGTAGTCGTTCAAAAATTAATGGTATATTTTTTTCTTCATTATAACATGGTATAATAATAGATAATTTCATTTTATTAACTCTCTTGCAATTTTATCTTTAAGTTGAAAATTATGCCAATATTTTAATGTATTTTCATAGTTTTCATAATCATTGGGAGTGCCCCAACATAAATATTTATCTACCTGAAAAACTTTTGCAGTATAACCTAAATCTAATACATGAGTAATAACTTTATCAACATAAAATTCATTATTAATTCTATCATTTTCTTTAATCATTTTATGTGCAGCCTCTACAAAAATAGAACCTTTTTTAAACCAAAATGTAGCAACAACTGCATGGTCATTTAATGGTGTATCAGATATTTGTTTTTTAACAGACATACTTGTAATAAAATCATTATCATCAACTACGCACCAACCATATGCAGAAGGATTTTTTAATACTAATTCATGGTTTCTATGTGTAAAAACTAAAACATCTGCACTTTCTTTTGCTTTTAAAAAGTTATCTTGATTATAAATCATTCCATTATCACAACCGGCAATTAATAGTTCATCCTTATTGTTAATAAGACTTTCAGCAAGCAGACAAGTTGATGCCTGCCCTTCAGTTAAATCTTTAATGTGCATAAAAGTGCTGTTTGGAAAATATGAGTTAATTGTTTTATCTACATTATCTTTTACATGAAAATCTCTACCAATTATAATTAAATTACTGTTTTGATAATCTGGTAAATCATAAAGTGCACACACAACCATAGGGTATTGTTGACCATTCTTCCAATAAGTAGTTGGAATTATCGGCTTATGAGTTTTATAACCTGCTTCTATAAATCTACTTCCTGCACCAGCCATTGGCATTAATATATTCATTTATTCCACCTTTTAATAATATCATTCCAAAAAATAAACTCTTGTAAATCTTCAGGAGTGCCCCATTGACCAAAATAATCAATAATATTTGCAACCCATACTTTTAAACCGTCCTGCACCATATAGTTATATGGTAGGCTTGCATAAAACTCTCCATTAAGTGTATTATTATCATTAATAAGTGCCATACAATATTTTTTAAGTATTTCACCAGATTTAAAATAATATGTCCCACCAGAATGGCTAGCTTTTGCTTTGTCTTTTTCAAACGAAAATTTTTCTTTTATTTCTAATAGGATTTCATTGCTATCATAACGACAAGAGGCATATACATTTTTCTCAGGTATTAAGTTAGGGTGAAAATTCGTATAACAAGGGATAGCACCATCAAAATTTTTATTTTTTACTTCTTTTTTAAAGTTATCATAGTCCCAAGTCATATAAAAATCACAATAATTAATAATAGCTGGACTGTCATTTTGAATATATTCAAAAGATTTCATAACATCAAAAACAGGACCTTTTTTTTCCCAATTATCAATGGCATGAATTTGAACATTAGGTGCTAGATTTAATAAATAATTTTCCATATTATCTATTGTATCAAGATGTTCTTTTCTGCATATAAATAAGAAATTATCATCTTTAGAAAAAATTCCATTAACAATCCACCATATCATAGGTTTGTTATATACTTGTATAAATGGTTTTAAATCACCATATCCTGCGGCAACAAATCTGCTACCATAACCTGTCATAGGTATAATAATCTGCATTATAATACTCCTTAACCATAATCTTACATTATTAACATGAAAAATTCAATAAATTTATTGATAATTTATTATTAAAATGATATTATGACAGACTATGAGTAATAATAAATATAATCTAATTCAAAACAAATATTTTATTGCAGGTCTAATATTAAAAATTATTTTAATTATTTACCTTAATGCTTCACCTAATACTATGGCAGCTTATTTTGTTCCATTTATAGACGAGGCTGTAAAATTTAATAATCCATATGATATTTTTGCAGTTGAGAATTTGGAATATTTTCCTTACCCAGCTGTAATGCTTTATGTCTTATTAACTTTTAAGCTATTATTTTTTTATTTACCTACACTTATAAGTTTAAAAATAGCTTTATTAGTTGCTGATTTTTTTATATTATTAATTTTACTTAAGTGGATAAAAAATAAACAGAACATAGTAATTATTTTATATTGGTTATCACCACTCTTAATATATATAAATTATATACATGGGCAGCTTGATGTT
>CALADT010000234.1 GCA_937890655.1 uncultured Mucispirillum sp.
TTCTAATATTATTCATTACACCTTGTATGCTATCAATTCCAGAAAAGATTTTATGGAATACTTCTTCTGTTGCTTCAATATTTGTAACACCTTCTTTAACTTTAGCAGCTTCCATACCCATAACTTTAGATGCTGTTACTGCTTCTTGTTGTAATGTTGTAACTATAGTAGTAACTTCACTTGTTGCATGTTGTGTTCTTTCTGCTAATTTTCTAACTTCATCTGCAACAACGGCAAAACCACGTCCTGCTTCCCCTGCTCTTGCTGCTTCAATAGCTGCATTTAAGGCAAGTAAGTTTGTTTGGTCTGCAATATCATTAATAACTGTTACTATATTACCAATTTGGCTACTAGAATTAGCTAAGTTTGAAATAGTATTTGATAAAGAATCTGCATCTTCATGGATTTTTTCCATACTTGATTTTAGGTCAAAAAGTTGTTCTTTACCATCATTTGCAAATTTTACAGTGGAATCTACAATAGTTTGGTTGCTAGCAAGAGAATCTACTGTGGCTTTTACTGTATTATTAATGGAATCAAGACTAACTGCTGTATCATTTACTTGATGAGCTTGTTCTGCAAATGTTGCAGATAATTCTTCCATAGTTGATGCTAACTCATTATTACTAGATGCAACTTCTTGAGTAGCATCTGTTACATTTCTTAAAACATCATTAATATTATCAAGAGAAACATTAATATATTTAAATGTTTCACATATTTCTGAATTACCTTGTAAAACAGGTGCTTTAATATCTAAATTACCATCAGCAATACTTACGAATAATTTATCTAGTATTGTAAGTGCTTTTCTAAGGCTTGAAATAAACACAAATAATACTATCATAAAAATAGTAACAGCAACTAATATAATAACTATTGTTGAAACAATAATTGATAATGAATGAGAAGAAGCATCAGCAGCTTGTTTTTTAGCAAACTTATTTACTTCTAATTCAAAATTATTAAGTGAACGTTCAATTTTTTCTTTACCTAAATTATACTCATCACCACTCATTATATTTACAGCTGTTTGTAAATCACCTTTTTCAACAGCCTTAAATGATGCTTCTTCAAGTTTAATTAAGTTATCAGAATCTTTTTTAGCTTGCTCTACTAAAGATAAAATATCTTTAGAAATCCCTAATTTAGTTAAGATATCAACTGCTTTATCTCTACGTTTTGTAGTGTTTACTTCAGCCAAATAATTATCTAAATATATTTTTTTACCTGTTGATGCATAAAGCCTTGCTTGTGTAGTTAAATAATCTGATGCTCTTGAAACTTCAACCCCTTGTGCTGTTGCCTCTAAACTATTTAAAGTGATTACTTCACCTTGTTTTGTAACCGATAATATAAGCATCATAAATGTAACAAAGAAAATTATCAAAGCACCCATTAATGCAAAAATAAAAATTAATAAATGGCTAAACTTATAACGTAAAATACCTATACCCATAAAACCTCCATATAATAAGCAATTAATAATTATAACACATTATTTTATATTTAACAAGAAAACTTTAAAAATATTTGATAATAATAAAAAAAGGCCATATGAAACATATGACCTTTATTAATAAAATGATTATTTTTTTAAGCTGAAACTACTTCTTTAATTTCAGGTATTTCTTCTTTAATACGAGCTTCAATACCTTGTTTTAAAGTCATCAAACTAAATGGACAGCTACCACATGCGCCTCTTAAAGCTACTGTAACTACTCCGTTTTCAATATTAAGTAATTCAACATCACCACCGTCAGCTTGAAGACCTGGGCGAACTTTGTCTAATACTGCTTGAACTTTTTCTTTTAAATCCATTATAAACTCCTTATTTTTGTTCTTATTATTCACCGTCTTTTTTTATTTCAGCTTTCATATTATCAACAACTGAAGCATCTTCACCTTTTTTTGTATAGTAGTCTTTTAAAGCTGCTTCAACTGCTTCTTCTGCCATAACAGAGCAATGAATTTTTGCAGGTGGTAAACCACCTAAAGCATCAACAATAGCCTGATTTGTAAGTTTTAAGGCGTCTTCTACTTTTGCACCTTTTAACATTTCAGTAGTCATAGAGCTTGATGCAATCGCTGCTCCACATCCAAAAGTTTTAAATGTAGAATTTTCAATAACTCCATCATTATTAACTTTTAAATATAATTTCATAACATCACCGCATGCTGGATTACCTACTTCACCTACTCCATTTGCGTCTTCAATTTCTCCCATATTTCTTGGGTTTGTAAAATGATCCATTACTGTATCACTGTATGGTCCTACTGCCATAATAACACTCCTTTATATTATTTATTTTTTTATTTTAGACGAATCAAAAGCCGGACTCATTTCGCAGAGTTTATTAATAATTTCTGGACTGACTTTTAAAACGTAGTTAATATCTTCTTCTGTATTATATTTTGAAAGGCTCATAGTTATTGAACCAGCACATATATCAGTTGGCACACCAACTGCTGTTAATATATGAGATGCTTGTAAATCTTCTTCATCTTCTGCTAAAATATTGGATGAACAAGCAGAGCCACTGGCACAAAATACACCTTTTTGAGCATACCACATTAAAAGTGATTCCCCTTCAATATATTCTACCCAAAAACTAACATGGTATGGTAACCTATGTTCTATTTCCCCTGTTATATGGAGAAAATCATACTGTTTAGTTAAGCCTTCTATTAATTTATTTCTTAAAGAAAGCATTTTTGGAACATATATGCTCATTTCGTTTTTAGCGATTTCACATGCTTTTCCAAGCCCTATAATTGCTGGAACATTTTCGCTACCACTTCTTATACCTTTTTCTTGAAAACCACCATCAAAAAGTGGTTTTAATTTTACATTTGGTGCTACATATAACACTGCTGCACCTCTAATACCATAAAAGTTTTGTGCTGCTATTGTTAATGTAGAAGCATTCATTTTTTCCACATCAATTTCTACAAAGCCACATGATGCTACTGCATCCACATGGAAATGAATACCTTTTTCTTTACATATTTTGCCTATTGCTTCAATATCTTGAATAACACCTATTTCTGAATTAGCATGAGCAATAGCCACCATAGCAGTATCTTCTTTAATAGCTTTTAATACGCTTTCAGGAGATATTCTACCACCTTTATCTACTTGTAATTTTGTAAAAGTGTACCCTTCGTTAGTTAGTTTAAGCACAGGGTTTTGTATAGAATAATGCTCTATTTCACTAATAATAATATGTTTTTTATTACCAGAAAGGCCAAGCACACCTTTAATAGCAATATTATTTGATTCTGTTCCATTAGATGTAAATATAATATCTTCTAGGTTTTTGGCATTAATTAATTCTGCCACTTGTTTTCTTGCATTATTTAATGCTAAATAACTCTCTCTACCTAATGGATAAAAATGAGCTGCAGGGTTACCATATTTTTCTGTTAAATAAGGCATAACTGCTTCTACAACGCGTTCATCAGGCTTTGTTCCTGCAATATTATCTAAATATATAGATTCCATTTTACCTAATAACCTCTCTTAATTTTTTCATCACATCTTCAATTAAAACCCTTACATAGTCGCCAACAAATGTGTAAGAATTTCTTCTTGGTATAACTGCGATATCACTGCGTTCTGAAATATCTGAAGCTGTAAAAAAACTTTCAATAGGAAAATATCCTTCGTCGTCTTTTAAGCTAAATACATCTTTTGCAAAAATATCTATTTCAAAAACAGTGGATAATGGTGATATTCTAACAGAAACATCGCCACCTGCACTTGCATAATCATCTACTGTTTTTCCTACCATTAAGCCTGCTGTTACAGGGTTGAAATGTTTATTAAATGCTATTCTATTATGGAAAACCATATTTTCATTTTCATCAAAAGTAAAAATACTTCTAGTTTGCTGCATTAAATCTTCTACACCATGTTTGCCATAAATACATACAGGTAAAGAAACAGTAACTGTTGTATCCGTTATAGGAACAGCAATATTTCTTAATATTTTTCTAACAGGTTCTATAACTTTAAAAACTTCAGCATCAATAGAAAATTCATAATCTGTAATATCTATAATAGAACCATCAAAGTTTCTTATAATATTTTCATCATCTTTTAAAGGTTTTGCAAGCATAATTAAAAGCTCAGCATCTTTTATTAATGATAAATCTGTTTCTATATAACCTTCTGCTGTATTTTCTATAGATTGAGCAAAAGATTCATCTCCAAAAATTGTATATTCTAAAAGTGGAAATTCCTCTTCTATTTTAGATAATAAATCTAACAATAATAAGTAATCATCCACAAATATAGCTGTTTTTAACATTTAAATAATACCTTTCTTGTCTTTTTTAAGTTTATATATAATCCCTTTTAAAGTCAAGGGATATTGAGTTTATCTATTTTTTAATTCAAGTTTACCATCTACTGCTTCATAATTTAAAATACGAACCATATTTCTTCTACCAAAATTATCGTATTTTTGACCTTCATAATCTAATGATACAGCAATGGCATTGCCTATTTCAATTCTAAAAGTTTTATCAAATTCTATTGTTAAAACTGTACCTTTTCTTGCATCTATTGTGTTTTCTTCGCCTTTATCAGTTCTATATTTAAACCAACAGTTTTCAGAAAATGATACATTAACTTTTTCTGACTCTATTGCAACAGGTATAGGAATATTTTGTGCAAATAAAGGGTCTACATAAGCTGTTTGGTTATCATTAGTGATTTGTTCTGAATTATTATCTGTATTATTATCACTATAAATACTTGAACCATAATAATTAAAATATGAATTATTATCACTTTTATTATCATTACTAAAAGTAATTACAGGCTCTGTAACAACAACTGCTGCTTGATTTGGATAATCACTATTTGATTCATTATCTTTACTAAATAAATTAGAAAAATAATCACTTGAATATAATAAATAACCACCATAACCAATACCTGCAAGTAAAATTATAACTAAAAGCACAACTAGAGGTTTTTTACTTGCTTTTTTCTCATTTTCTATAAAAGTAGTTTCAGTGGTTTGTGGTGTATATTGTTCTGGTGCAATTTGTTCTTGAGTAGTTTTTGGGCTTATAACACCATCTTTAGGGCATTCTAAAGAAAAAAGTGGCCATACATCATTTTCATAATTTAACCCTAAAAATTCAGCATATTTTTTTACAAAACCATAAGCATGAATATAAGAAGGTAGTTCACTAAAATTACCTTCTTCAATAAT
>CALADT010000235.1 GCA_937890655.1 uncultured Mucispirillum sp.
AATAATATTGCATAAAAGAAAATACTTGATTTATACTTTAAATTTATATAAAGTAGGAAAATAGAGTATAATGAGTAAATGTGTATATTTGCAATCAAATTGCTTTTTGGGGTATTTGTTGAGATTATTACAAAGAACAGTAACAGATTATATTAAAAATATAGTAGACGAAAAAGACCATATAGTAATATGTGGCTTACAAGCAGTAGGTAAATTAACCAGTATAGAAAATATTAAACCTAATATAAACCATATATCACTAGATAATATAAAAACGCTTCTTTTAGCACATAACAATAAAAAAGATTTTTTTGAAGATAATAAACCACCTTTAATATTAAGTAGTGTAGAGCAGTTGGAAAGCGTTGTAGAAGAAGTGGCAAAGATTAATAATAAAGTAATATTATTATCTAGTAGAAATATATATAATCATAAAAAATATAAGAAATATTATAATAATTTTATGAAAATAAATTTATATGGGCTTTCCATATATGAGCTTGCTAATATGGGTCATATGCAAAAGCCGTTTATTCCTAGTAGCAGGCCGTCATGTATTATTAGTAAAAAAAGTTCTGCCTTTACTTTTAAACAAATATGGAAAGGTTTTTTTCCGGAAATATGCAGGGAAGAAAAAGATGATATATGGGATGAAAAAATAAGCAAAATTATAGAAAACATAATACAAAAAGATATAATAGAATGTATTAATTTTAGTAATAAAATAGTTTTTTATAAATTTTTAGAAATGCTTATGACATATATAGGTAAAGAGATTAATGTAAAAGAGATTGCTGAAAAACTATCAATAGCACCAAATACAATAAAAAGTTGGCTTTTTTTACTAGAAGAAATTAATTTTATATATTTATTACAACCATATTATATGGATAATAGTAGAAGATATATCAAGGCACCAAAACTTTATGTAACAGATACATCACTTGCTTCATGGCTTCTTTCTTTAAAAAGTGGTGTGGAAATAGAAAATAGTATTTATAAAGATATGTTTTTTGAAAATTTTGTAGTAATGGAAATAATAAAAAGCTACAAACATAACGGTAAAGATAATAAGTTTTACCATTATAGAGATAATTTAAAAATAAAAATAGATTTATTAATTGAGGATGATGAATGTTTTTACCCTATTAATATTAAAAACACGATAAATGTAGATGAAAGTATGGTAAAATCATTTGAAAAAGCAAAATTACATAAAAATTTAGGTTATGGTGGTTTAATCTGTTTAGTAGATATGTATAAAACATTAAATACTAAGGCATCTGCCATATCCATATGGGAAATATAAGAGGTAGTATATGAAAAAGTATTTATTATTATTTAGTTTTATAATGTTATTAGGTTGTGCAAATACAAATCATGCTATGGATAAAAGTATAAAAGAAACAAAAAAAGTAGCATATAACGATGTAAATAAGCATATGCAAAGTAAAAATATAAATTACCAGCAAAAAGTAGCACCCAAACCACAAGCTAATATAGAATATGTGGGCTCAAATAGTAAAAGCACTATATCATATAATGTTAATAAAAATTTATTAATTTATAATATAAACGCCATATCAAGAAGAACAACATATAGGTTAAGTGGTTTAGCAGGGCTTATTAATATTAACGGAGTAGAATATTATACAAACTTTAATGAAAAAAATATAAAAACATTAGGTTGTATATATGATGCTGGCACAAGAAATATAGTAGTAAATTCTAATAAACGATGTAGAGTGGAAATGGTTATCCATATTGATGATATGCCTAATGTATCAAATATAAAGTCAGTGGAATATATTTCAGATTTAGGCACATTCCCTTTAAAAAGAAATTAATAAAATATATGATTAAAATTAAAAAGTATTAACTTTATGAATTATATTAAATAAACTTAATCTATATAATATCATTCTATTGTAAAATAATATTCAATTCTATATACCTTATATTAAAGAGTATTATAAGGATATATATATTGCTTTATAAATAAAATGGAATTATGAAAAGATAAAAGCAGGATATAAGCCTACTTTATCATTTAGATATTTATGGTAAAAAATAACCAACAGGCAAAATATAATATATAACTAATTAGTATAAATAATCATATAAATTATAATATTTACTATTATAAAAATAATAAATAATCATATTAATATTACTTATCACATAAAAGTAAAATATTTTTCAAAAAAATCCTAAAGTAATTTTATTAATTAGCCGATAACTAAAATATAAGCAAGGACGCTTAAAATATAATAAATACTTTTTAAGAAAATAATTCTAAAGTAATTATTAGTTTAGACGATAATAGCAATATAAGAAAGCTATTTAAGATGGACTCTATTGAACAAGTCAGGGAGGACGAGATGTCAACAAATATGATTCAAAATATAAATCTGTTTTCATTAACACCGCAAATTAATTCCGGTAGGAATCAATCAGCGTTAAACCAGTCAATGACAAACCTTTCATCAGGTTTAAGAATAAATACTTTTATGGATGACCCATCACGTATGTCAATCTCTGAAAAAATGAGAGGGTTCATTTTAGGGCTTCAAACTTCTTCAAGAAATGCTCAAGACGGTATATCATATCTTCAAACAGCAGAAGGTGCAACTAACGAAATTAGCAGTATGCTCCAAAGAATGAGAGAGTTGGCAGTAGAAGGTTCTAATGGTATTTATTCTGCTAATGATAGGTTAGAAATTCAAAAAGAAATAGACCAATTAAAAGAGGAAATAGATAGAATTTCTGATACAACACAGTTTAATACTAAAAAATTGATTAATGGAGAGTCAAGTGGTGCATGGAATAGTGGCAGTGAAAAAATAAGTGCAGTATTAAATGGCACAGTAGCAGACGGCAACTATGATATAAATGTAAATGTTAAACCAGGGCAAAACCAAGTACAATCTACTCAAATATTCACTTTAAGAGAAGGGGAACTTGGTGCATATATTAACGAACAAGGCACAACAAATATAGGTAAAGTTAGTAACCCTGATAATATTCATGATACAGGTAACGGAAGTTATAAAGTAACTGTTCAAAACCCAACAGACGGTGGAGCCGTTGGCGACCCTATGTCATCAACTATGACTTTTATGGAAAGCTACCAACAAGGTGATTCGAATGTTACATTTGGAGCAATCACAGCTGTTACTACAAATGAAAGTGGTTACTTTTTAGTAGAATTTACAGGGGATACAACAAGTGTTACAGCTAATGCAACATATAAAGTAAAATTTATATCAGCAGAAACAGGCGAAGAAGGTGCATGGCAGGAATTTAAAACAGTAGATGGTAAACTAGAAGGTGCTTATACTTCTGCTGGTTTTAATGTAAATTTTGAAATACCTATGCAAAACGGTTCTTCTAATGCAAAAGCTGGAGATAAATTCTTATTTTCAGTAAGTGATGCTAAAGGTGTAAATAATGGTGATGATTTACAAGCTAATGGTGGTGGTTCTATCCAAATAACACAAGAAAATGGTGCAAAAGGGCCAACTATTGTATATACAGAAGATAACTCTATAACAAAAGTTGATAACCAAGACGGTATATTAGAACATAATAATGTAACAGTTCATATGGTAACATTAGACCCAAAAACTGGTTATGTTCAACAAGGTGAAATGACTTTAGGGTTCCAAGAACAATCAGACGGTGCAACAAAATCAGGTGTTACAACTATTGATGTTCGTAAAGGTGGTCAGGCTGCTACATCTACAACAAAACTTTCAGAGCTTGCAAACTTTGTAGATGAAAACGGTGTAGAGCTTTTTGCACATACTCAAGAATTAACAGTTTATGGTAATAACTCTAAAGTAACAATTTACTTAGAAGGCGATGATACACTTGAAGATTTTGTAAACAAATTAACACAAGCCGTTACAAAAGATTTAGGTATGGGTAGTGGTTTATCAGAAGTAGATAACAAACTTATGAGCTTTAACCAAGTTAAAGGGGAAGGTTTTGGAGTAGTTCCTGGAACAATGATTATACAATCAGCATTAACAGGAAAAGACGGCGAGTTATCTTTTACAGGTAACCAAAAATTAATAGACGCATTAGGTCTTGAAATTGTTCAAAAATCAGAACAAAACATACAAACTATTACTGCAAAAAACCAATACACAGGTGTAGTAGAAGGGGAAAGAGTTACTAGCAACTCAAGAGTAACAGATGTTATTCCAGGGCTTGATTTAATTATTGATACAAGAACAGGTGTAGATGCTTTATGGAACGAAGCAACAGGTAAAGTAGAGTTTCAATCAAGTAACAGGCTTGAAAACCAAAACTTAAACCTACACATAGTAGACCAAAGAACAGAAATTCAAGTGGGGGTAGATAAAGGTGAAAAACTTGATGTATCACTTCCTGCAATGAATACAAAAGCGTTAGGTATTGGTAATACAAATATTAATACTCAAGATGACGCACAAAAAGCTATTACAGAAATAGATTACGCATTAACAAAAGTTGTTTCTGCAAGAGCAAAAATGGGTGCACATATTAACAGGCTTGAAAGCACTATGAGCACACTTGAAACAGCTGAATATAACACAGTATCCAGCGAATCAAGAATAAGAGATGCTAATATTGCTAAAGAAACAACAGCAATGACTTCAGCACAAGTTGCTTTTCAGTCAAATATAGCATTACTTGCACAAGCAAACCAAGTTCCTGCAATAGCTATGCAGTTATTACAGGCTTAATGAAAGGAAGAAAAAAAAATAAAATAAATGATGCAACGAACATAGCACATGAGGAGAAGCATTATGGCAGCGTTAAATCTTAACAAAAACGAACAAGTTGGCGGAAAATCTCAATTAACAAAACTCTATGAAATTATGAGAGAAACAATGGAACAAGGGTTTTATGGTTCTGTTGAAGTAAAATTTGAAGCAGGTAAAGTTACTATAATTAAAAAAACTGAATCAATTAAAATCTAGTAACTAAGTAAGTATAAAAAAGTATATTGGCGAAAGGATATTAAAAAATTAAATAAGACTATTAAGCTCATTAATAGATAAATGCTCAAAATAAAAAATGCAGGTGTTAAGTTTTCTCCTGCATTTTTTTATTATTTATACATAAAATTAAAATTAGGTTGTGGGGCATAAGTGATATTTTGTTAGCTGTAAGCAATAAGTATATATGTAAGAAATAATATATTATCCGTTATAAGTAGTAAATTATAAATAATAATAAGCTATAAATTATGAAATATAAGTTATAGATTAAGTTATGTAAGTAGGAAGATAATAATCAATAATATAACATTAATTTACTTAATAAGTAAAAAAATAATTAAAAAATAAAATAAAAAGTGATGAAATTCAAAAGAATACAATAAAGAAATATCTTTTTTGATAATGGACTCCCTGCCTGCTACAAGCTAAATTGGCGGTTGCTTATAAACGTAGGAGGCAGGGGATAATTCCATTGTCGGAAGGATATTATTATGTTATACGCATAAAAAAATTACATTACATAATAAATAGTTTGGCGGACATCCATTATGCACTAGCCATATTAAGGCTTTGTAATCTTTCTAGCGCCTCTTTTGAAATAATCACTTTATCCATACCCATAGAAGAATCTTCTGCTGTGGATTTTTTATCCACTTTTTCTCCACGAATAAGTTTGGATAATTCAGAAACATTTTTGTCATTTTTGCTAGCAGCAGTATAAGCTGCATATTGGTTAGAATTAGATATTAACACTGAATCTGTCATCATAACGCTCCTTTGCCACTCCGCTATGGCTCTGTGTAAAACTATATAGCAAACACCGTGCCAAAAAAAAGACTTGCCAAAAATGAAAAAAAATGAAAAATACATATATGATTAGTTTTGATAATGTATGCAAAAGCTACGGCACAAGAATTTTATTTGAGAACGTTACCTTTAATATTAATAAAGGTGAGCGTATTGGTTTAGTTGGTAGAAATGGTTATGGTAAAACTACCCTTATGCGTATTATAACAGCAGAGGAAGAAGCAGATAGTGGCAAAATATCCATACCTAAAAATTATAAAGTAGGGTTTTTAAAACAGCATATAAAGTTTAGTGCAAATACTGTTATTGATGAAGTAATGAAAGGGCTTTCTTTAGAAGAAAGTAATGAAAAATGGAAGGCTGAAAAAATATTATCAGGGCTTGGGTTTTCTCAAGAAGATATGGAAAGAAATCCACAAGATTTTTCAGGCGGCTTTCAAGTGAGAATAACTTTAGCAAAAACACTTTTACAAAACCCTGACCTTTTATTACTTGATGAACCTACAAACTACCTTGATATTGTATCTATTAGGTGGTTAAAATCATTTCTTAACTCTTGGAAAGGTGAACTTTTATTAATTACTCACGATAGGCAGTTTATGGACGATATTATTACCCATACTGCAGGTATCCACCGTGGTAAAATAAGAAAAATAAGTGGTAAAACAGATAAGTTTTATGAGCAGATTGCGCGAGATGAAGAAATATATGAAAAAACTCGTATAAATGATGAACAAAAAAGAAAAGAAATGGAGCAATATATTACAAGGTTTAGGGCAAAAGCTAGGCTTGCAGGCCTTGTGCAAAGTAGAATAAAAACTTTAAATAAAATGGAGAAAAAAGAAAAGCTAGAGGCCATTAAAAATTTAGAGTTTTCATTTAAATATAAACCTATTACATCAAAACAAATAATGAGAGCGGAAAATATTTCCTTTTCTTATAATAAAGTAGATTACTTAATAAAAGATTTATCCATTATTATAGGCAGTGAAGATAAAATAGCAGTTATTGGTAAAAACGGTAAAGGAAAATCCACCCTGTTAAAAATATTAGCAGGTAAACTACAAGCAGATAGTGGTAATGTAATATACCATACAGGGTGTATTAAAGGTTATTACGAACAAACTAATGTATCTTCCTTAAACCCTGAAAGCACCATAGAAGAAGAAATACAATCAGTTTCTGATACATTAGATAGAAGTTATGTAAGAAATATATGTGGTGCTATGCTTTTTGAGCAGGATAATGCCTTGAAAAAAATAAAAGTGTTATCCGGTGGAGAAAAAAGCCGTGTTATGCTTGGTAAAATAATAGCACAACCATTAAATGTTTTAATGCTTGATGAACCTACAAACCATTTAGATATGGACGCCTGCGACTCTTTAATTGAAGCAGTGGATAATTTTTCCGGTGCTGTTATTATGGTTACCCATAATGAAATGTTTTTACATGCACTTGCTACAAAACTTATTGTATTTCAAGATGAATACCCTTATATATTTGAAGGCACATATGAAGAATTTTTAGAAAAAGAGGGCTGGAAAGAAGAAATAGGGGTAAAAGAAAAAGAAGTAAAAACAAAATTAAATAAAAAAGATGC
>CALADT010000236.1 GCA_937890655.1 uncultured Mucispirillum sp.
TTAGGTTATTTTAATCATAAATTATTATAAATAGATAACATAATTTTATATAAATTAAGTTATAAATGATTATATATTATATATTTTAAATAACCGGTTTAAAACCGGTTATTATATTGTTAAATAAAAGTTATTTTGTTTTCCTTTCTTGATGTTATTTGGCGAGTTTTATATACAGGTATTCCAAAAAGCTGTGCACCTGCAATATATTCATCATCTTCTATGCCTAAAGCAAGTCGTAACGGTTTATAATTTCTTACTGCAGTTGTAAAATATCCTGCCCAAACGCACCCAATATTATGAGCATGTGCTGAAAGTTCAAAATAAGTAAGTGCTGTATTACCATCTTCTGCTTTCCAATCATAGCTTTCAGGTAATACTGATACAATAATATGAGGAGCACCACGCATAATTATATCTCTGCCATTTGTATATGCTCTATGAATTAGTTTATAATGAAGTGTTTCATCCTTATTATCTGGATTTGTATATTCTTTCATATATTGAGCAACTAAATCACCAATTTTTATGGTTTCTTCTCTATTTGATGTTATTATCCATCTATTATTATGTGTATTTTTAGCAGAAGGAGCATACTTTACATTATTCATGATTTTCATTAATGTTTCATTATCTACTTCTTTTTTCCTGAAATTCCTTACACTTCTTCTAGTTTTTATAAAATTATCCAGCTGTTCTGTTGTCGCAAGATTTTCCATATCAACTTTACTAAATTGTGCAGGATCAAGATTTTCCACATAGCATGCTTCATGAGGGCAGTATGCAACACATAACCCACAAGATATACATTTATATACATCTTTATCATCAATATATGGTGAACGTGATTCATCATTTTTAATAATACCTGTAACGCATACAGCAGAACATATACCGTCTTTTTTGCATTTTTCCTTATTTAGGTGATAAAATGGCATAACTTCCTCCAAATTTTTTATTTTGCACTATATTATTTATTGATTATTTTTACATAAAAGCAAAAAATAAACCTAAATTCTTTAATAAACCATGTTTATAAAACTTATATTTCATTACGGTATATATAAACATAAAATTTCTTTTATTTCTCAAACTAATGAAGTTGGTTATTATTTCTATATCTTTTGTATTTAGTTGTGTGTTATATTTATTATAAAAAGATTCTGCTTGAGTAATATTTTTCATAATGCTTTCTTGTAGGCTTTTTTTTCCTTTATTAAATTTATCAAAAGCGTATACAAGAGAATAATTTTTTGCTCCTAATTGATTATTACTATGTTGCCTGTAATACATTAAAGGTTCACTAATATATCCTATTTTACCAAAAGCAGCTGCATTTAATGAAATCCAATAATCATGCATACAAGCATCTTCTGGAATATTTGCACATAAATTTTTAAGTGCTTTATTTATTATAATTGTGCAACCTGATATTATATTTGCCATAAGCAACCTATTAAATGAAACAGCATTAGTATTAAATTTTTCTAATTTATTATGGGAATTTGATATTATATTTAAGTTTTCATCAGTAACATATTTATCACAAAATACTAGAATAGGGGTGTTTTTAGAATAAATATTTTCCATTTCAATGATTTTATTATAAGATTTTTCAATTTTATTATTTACCCATACATCATCATGGTCTGAAAACATAATATATTCTGCAGTTGAGTTATTTAAAAGTATTGAAAAATTTTTCTTTATTCCAATATTTTTATTATTGATTGTGTATGAAATCTTATTATTTTGTTGCATTTTGTAGTTTGATAATATATTTATTGTATTATCGGTGGAGGCATCATCACATATATTAATATGGTAATTAGAGTATGTTTGGTTTAAAATAGAATCAATTTGATTTTCTAAATATTTTTCAGAGTTATATGTTGCCATTAATATATCAATTTGTTGCACAAAGTCTACCTAATGTATAATTTATGATTATTATACCATTTGATAATTTTTTGTCAATAAGTTAAATAATGAGGTAAGAAGTGAAAGCAAATATATCAGAAATTTTTTATTCTACACAAGGAGAAGGTAAATACATAGGGGTTGCACAGGTTTTTATAAGGTTATCTGGCTGTCCATTTGATTGCCCTTATTGTGATACAGATACTTTAGAAAAATCAAGTTTTAAAGTTAATAATAATACATATAATAATCCTGTAAGTGTAGATGAATTAGTTAATATATTAATTAAAGAGTTTGGCACAGGAAAAAGTTTTCATAGTTATTCCATAACAGGTGGTGAACCTTTAAAAGAATATGAATTTATATATCTTCTTGCAAAAGAGTTAAAAGAAAAAACAACGGCGAAACTATTTTTAGAAACAAGTGGGCTTATTACAGAATATTTTAATAACCTTGATGGCGTTTTTG
>CALADT010000237.1 GCA_937890655.1 uncultured Mucispirillum sp.
TCCATCAAGATTTAAAGAGTTTTTTGAATTTATATTTAAAGTTCCTGTAATATTACCTGCAAGGTCATCTTTATTTAAATCAGTTAAAATTGCATTTTGAACTAATTCTACATTTAAACTATTACCATTTAAATCTAATTTTGGAGCATCTATTTTAAATGATTTTGAACCTGTTTTTAAGTCAATATATACTTCATTACCTGCTTTTAATAATATATTGCCACCTGCCATACTAGATGCTGATAAATGTATTTTATCTTCTGCTACAATATTATTCATATTAGATAAAGAAAGATAACCGTCTATTTTTAAATTTAATGATTTATATTTATTATTATCAGTATTAATAATTAAATTATTTGTATTAACTGCCTCTAGTGTATAAGCTTTACCTATACCATTTTTTAAATTAATATTTAACGGTGTTTCACCACTTCCAGAAATAGAAACAATCTCTGCACCTTTTAAGTTAAAATTAATTGGTTTATATGATGCAACATCTGAAACAAATAAACTGCCTTCCCCATTAAGAGTAACATTAATATTACCATTTAATGCTTTTAAACCCCTTATAACAATACCTGATGTAGGAGCAGATACACCACCAACTGATATGCCATGTGTAAAATTAATATTACCATATTCACTAATAAAGCTAGCACCACCTAAAATAGATGAGTTTACAGTAATATCGCCATAAGCTATTGCCGAAAAATATCTTGCTGAAATAGGAGAAGCCGTAGTAACTTTTCCATGTTTTGAAATCACTTCAAGACCACTAGCTGCAAGTAATGGTGTTCCTGTTGTGCCATCTTTTATATCAACACTTATATCTCCAATATTTTCAAAAATATATTTTTTTGCTGTTCCTTTTAATAAATCATTAGTAATTGATAGAGGTTTACTATTTTCTTCTATAAAATGGATAATGTTTGCATTTAAAGTTAAGTTTGTATATGATTTTAAATCATCAAGCCTATTAACTGCAAAAATTGTTCCATAGTCGCTTTGTATAGTAAGGTCTGCACCTATTGAATTTTTACTTATATTGCTTAAATTTATTCTTCCATACGGTTGAAGATAGTTTGATTTTATTTTACCTAAATATTTTAATAAAACAGTTTCCCCTTTTGTGTAATTTTCAATGTTAAGGGAATCTGTTATACTTTCTGCTGTTAATCTTGTGGTATTAACTGATACATCTATTTTGCCGTCAGCTTTTAAAGAGATTTCATTACCTTGAATAACTGCTCTATCTGTAACTGTTGCATCTTTTTCTATTGTTTTACCTTTGCCTGTTACTTCTAACCCAACATTATTACCTACTACTTGGTTAATTTTGCCTAAATTTTCACCTACTAAGTATACATTACCATTACGAGCATTAAATTTAGATGTCCCTGTAATATTTAGTTTTGTAAGCTGAATATTACCATATTTAGATAATGCTTCCATATTACCTGATGTAGTAATTGCATTATTTCCTGTAATATTACCATTTGCTAATAATTTTAAATCAGACACACTAATATCGCCAAGTAAATTAATATTATTTCCTGCATCTAAGGTTAAACCTTTTGTGCCACTAATAGATATACCAGAATTTAATGTTATATTACCTGCTCCATTTCCAGCAAGAGTTTTTAATACTACATTATTTTTTCCAAGCTGTGTATTAAGCCATGATATATCAACATATGTATTACCGTCTTTAGATACATGATTATTTTCTTCATCTTTATTATTTGGGTAATTACCAATAAACATATCCGACGGATCTAATAAAAATACTCCATATGCACCGTAAAGTGATTTTGTATTAAAATCACCATAAGCATAAACCGACTTATGACCACTTAATTCTATAAAACCACCTTGACCATAAATAGAGTTTGATTGAATTAAAGCACCATTATATGATTCTGCCCTATTTTCTGAAATTAAGTAAATATTACCACCATTACCATATCCAAAAGCATTAGATTCTATTTTACTTGTGCCTTTGATTTGTAATAAGTTAGAAGCATAAAGGTTAATATTGCCACCATTTAAACCATTAGCAAGTAAATAACCACTGTTTATTATATTTTCGCCATTAATATCTATACTACCAGCACTACTACTTTCAGAAGATACATTAATACTACCACTATTAACTATTTCTCCATTTTCAGTACCTAGAATAACTTTACCACCCTCATATGAAATAGATGAAGCATCTATAATTCCTGTATTATTTACTGCCTGCCTTATAATATTAGAAGCATTTTTAGCAGTCATAACAACTGTGCCACCTTCTGCATGTAATTTACCAGTATTTGTAGTAAGGGAATTATCTGTACCTTTTTCTATAACAACACCGATTAGGTCGTTACCACTCATATCCATTCTAAAAGCATCACCAGATGATAAATATATTTTACCTAATTTAGCAGCTATTAAACCATTATTTTCTACACTTTTACCTAGTAAAACAGCATAGCCACCATTTTGGACTTTTATATTACCATTATTTATTACACTGCCTTGTGCATTATAAAATTTATAATTACCGTTTATAAAGTCTTTATCATTAATACTTGCAGCTCCAGCTAAAAAACTATGAGTATTAATAGAAGCACCATTACCAACTAAAACACCAGCTTGATTTAATACAAAAACATTACCATTAGCACTTAAGTTACCAAAAATATTTGTTGGTAAACCGTTAGTAACACGGTTTAAAACAATACTTGATGATGAGTTTTGATTAAAATGAACACTTTCTCCCTTATTTATATCAAAAGATTCCCAATTTATTATAGCACTATTACTACCTTGATTAATGATAGTATTAGAACCATTTTGATGAATATCAGCATTACCATGAACAACATTTCCACCACTTGGAGCAGCATAAACAGAAGTATTAAATAATAATATTAATAAAATAACTATATATTGTTTAATATTAGAAATCATAACTTATTCTCCCATATATAGTTCCCCAGCCTTTTTTATGTGGTTGAGATGACATTAACGGGTAACCATAATCTATTTTTATAGCAAGGCCTTTCCATGGATAAAACCTTAAACCAGCACCAACAGAATCAAGAGAAGCATCTTTATATAAATAATAGTCTGAATTATAATTAAATACCTGTCCTCTATCATAAAACATTAATGCTTTAATTTGTGGAATACCTAAATCAAATTCAGCTTCTAAACTTAATCTATAACCATTATCACCAGATTCCAACCCGCTATCAAAACCACGAACACTATATATACCACCTATATAAAAACGTTCACTAGCAAATGTAGTATCTGATACAAACTGTGCTGAAAACAGGAATCTCATTCTAAAAAACCATGTTATAAACTGATGGTATTCATAATCAAAATACAATTTTTCATAATAACCACTTGCATATTGGTTAGTAGATGTTGGGCTATAATGGGATGCTCCTAAAAAGCCATTAAGACCTTGAGTAAAAGCAAGTGAGTAATACATATTTGCACCAACCCAAGGATAAGCCTCACCAAAAAGACTAAGACCAGCTGTTACTAATATATCTCGCTCCTCAACTTCTTCACCATAATCTTTTATTTTCCAAATATCAGCAGCATCTTTTACATAAATACCAGCACCAAGATATAATGTGCCTTGATTTCTTAAAAGAAGTGGATATTCAGTGTAAATAGAATAATCGTTAGAAAAGCCTTCAAGACCTAACATATCAAAAGTATTAGTAACAATATAGTTACTCCTACCATATGCAAAACCTAATTTAAAACCTTCACTACCTATTGGTAATCTATAATCTATCCTACCAAAAAATAACTGCCATGGGTTAAAATTATCAAGCCCTAATGATAGATTTAAAGCTAACCTATCACCACTTTTAATAACATTACCTATCATAGCAGCACCATTTAAACGGTATTGGTTTGTTAATTTATTACCAAAGTTATCAATACTAAAACTTGCCCTATATGGGTTAGTATCTTGAGCGTATATTATAATATCCGATGTTCCTTTTCTTTTTCCAGGTTTTAAAGTGGCATTAACTTTTAAATCCATATAACTATTAAGAAGTAATAACCTACGTTCTAATGTTTTTGTATCTAAAACTATACCTTTTTGTAATGGAGCTAAATATTTCAAAATAAATTCTTTTTTATAA
>CALADT010000238.1 GCA_937890655.1 uncultured Mucispirillum sp.
ATACCATTTAATTATGTCCCAAACTGATTTTTTATTAAATAACCATAATAAAGATGCAGTAAAATCATATTTTTACAGGAAAGCACCATTTGGTAGTTCATATATTATTACAGCAGGGCTTTCATCATTTTTAGCAAAAGTGGATAATTTTTCATTTAAGCAAATAATTCCTTATTTAGAATCAAAAGGTTATAGAAAAGAGTATATAGATTATTTAAAAACACGAGATAAAATAAATGTTTTAATATATGCTTTACCGGAAAATACTGTTGCTTTTCCCAACGAACCTATAATTATATTAGAAACTAACCTGCATGATGCTAGGATACTTGAAGGAATACTACTATCAGAGCTTAATTTTGCAAGCCTTTCTGCTACTAAGTGGCATAGAATACGCAATGCTGGTATAAACTGTAAAATTATGGAATTTGGTAGGAGAAGGGCACAAAATAGCTTAAAAGCATCCCTTTATTCTTTTATGGCGGGAATAGACAGCACAAGTAACTGTGAAGCCAATAACCTTTTTGGCATACCATCTTCCGGCACCATGGGGCATGAGTGTATACAGTCTTTTAATAGCGAATACGAAGCCTTTGATTTATGGCTTAAAACTAACCCTGCAAAACCTGTGCTTTTAATTGATACTATTAATACACTAGAAAGTGGCCTTGAAAATGCTTTAAAATCCTTTGAAAATAATAAAGAATTATTAATAAAAGAAAATAGCTGGGAAAATATAGGTGTTAGAATAGATAGTGGTGATTTAGCATATTTAGCACTACAAAGTTATGAAAAACTATCTCTTGCACTTAATACAAAAAATATTACCATAGTTTTAAGTAATGATTTAGATGAGTTTAGTATTCAAGATATTTTTACACAACTTCATCAGGCAGGAAAATCATATATTATTAACCATATAGCTTTTGGTATAGGCACAAAAGGTGCAGTAGCCTGGGGCGACCCTGCATTGGGTGGAGTATGTAAAATAAGCGAAATAGATAACCAATATATTTTAAAAATATCAAACCATAATGAAAAAACAACTATTCCTGGAAATTTAAGAAGCTCTATTGTAACTGATAAATATGGGGAATATGTTACATCGTTAATCTATTTTCATAATGAAGATTATAAAAAAACAAGTAAATTTATACATATATATGATAGCAATAAGTTTTTAATAAACGATAGTAATCTTTATAATATAGGGGACACAAGACAGTCATTAGTTTATAAATGTGATGGTTTTAAAAGTGAGTTTTCAGATATAGGTAGCATGAGTTTATTAGATATAAGAAATAATTCTAAGGAAACTTTAAGTATGCTTGATTGGTCTTACAAAAGAATAGTTATGTCCCACAGGGCAAAAGTTAGCCTTTCTGATAATGTATTTTACATTAAAGATACAATGTGTAAAAAACAAATTATGCAGATGAAAAAAATATAATTCGGCATTAAAATTGCAAGAGAATATTATGTAGTTATATATTTAAGGAGTAAGTATGGAAAAGTTAAAAAGATTTATTACAGAAATGCGATTTGAATTTAAGGTATTAAGTATTATAACAATTATATTACTTCTTTCAATACCTTATTCTATTATTAAAAAAAAATTTTTCCCACCGGATAATAATACTGTTCAAATAAGTAGTTTACACGGTGGTGGTGCTGGTGTTAGTGGCCAAAGTTTATCTGATATGCAGGCTACAAATACTGATACATCAAAAGAACAGCCTTCTACTATAAGTGAAGCTGTAAATTCTGACAGGCCTATAATTATTGATGAAACTGCAACAGAAGATAGTAGTAATGTTAATAACGATTTCAGTGAGATAATGACAGAGCAACCGGATATAAAACATATGGAAGTAGCCACTCAAGTGGAAAACCCAACAGTATGGATATATACTTTAAACGACGGTTTGCGTAAAGATGACCTTGCAAAAAATTATTGCACAGTATTGCATAATAAGGGCATAATGGCATCTATTGTTACAGTGTATGATGAACGTGGCAGAAAAGAAGGCAGACTAATTGAGCTTGGTAGTGCTAAATGTTTATAGGCTAATATGATTAAATTTTTTAAAAAACTATTTAAAAGAAAACCGAAATATACTCTTTATGAGCTAGGGTCAATGGCAGCTGATAAAAATGATTTTGCAGGTGCTTTTAAATGTTTTGTGCTTGATGGTAAAAATAATAATAACCCTGATTCACAATTTCTAACAGGTTTATTTTTATACCACGGCACAGGTGTAAAAAAAGATTATGAATATGCAAGGCAATGGTTTGAGCTTGCAGCAGAAAACGGTAATGTGGAATCCATGTTTTATTTAGGAGAGATACATAAAAACGGTAAAGGTGTTTTAAAAGATATGGATGAGGCTGCAGTATGGTATTTAAAGGCAGCAGAGCAAGGACATACAGAAGCACAGTTTAATATAGGTTTTTGCTATAAAAATGGCAAAGGCGTTATGAAAAATGATATAGAAGCATTAAAATGGTTGGAGCTTGCAGCAGAAAAAGGCCATATGAAAGCACAATATAATATGGGTATAATGTGTGCTGGTGGCAGGGGTATGCCTAGAGATGATGAGGCAGCAGCAGAATGGTATAAAAAATCTGCCATGCAGGGTTATTCTATTGCCATGTATAATTTAGGGTTTATGTATCAAAGTGGTAGAGGAGTGGAAAGAAATTATAAAGAAGCTGTAAAATGGTTTAAGAAATCAGGAGAATAGCATATGGAATTTATTTATAATCAGCATTTTGAACATATATTTTTATATTTTATAATATATAGTTTTTTTGGCTGGGTATATGAAAGTTTATGGTCTAGCTTTAATGAAAAAGAATGGGTAAACAGAGGGTTTTTATCAGGGCCTATTATACCAATATATGGTTTTGGTGCAGTTTTATTTGTGTTATTGTTGGAAGATTTTAATAATGTAGCAGTTATATTTTTATTAGGTATGGTAATAGCTTGTGTTTTAGAATATTTTACATCTTGGGCTATGGAAAAACTTTTTCATTCAAGATGGTGGGACTATCACCATTACCCATTTAACTTAAACGGCAGAATATGTTTATATGGTGCTTTATTATTTGGTGTATTTGCTGTATTAATAAATAAGGTTATTCAACCTTATGTGGAAAGTTTTGTTAATAGTTTTAACTCTATATCTCTTTACACTATATCTGTAATATTTATGACTCTTTTAATAACAGATACAATAATAACAGTGAAAAAAGTGTTACATTTAAAAGAGCGTATGCAGTCATTACAGGAAGCTATTAACGCCCATAAACAAGAAGCAGAAGAACGTTTTACAGAATACAAAAAACTCCATGCAGAACGTAAAGAACAGATTATGACAAACTTAAGGCTTGAGTTTGAAGAAAGTGGATTTTATAATAAATTAAAAGAGAAGTATGGAGAGCTTAACAGCCATGAAGTAAGGCTTTTAAAAGCGTTTCCAAATTTTTCATCAAATGAGTTTGATGAAGCAGTAATACGTATTAAAAATAAAATAGCTGAAAAACGCAGCAGGGGTAAGTATGAAAACTTATAGAAAGGAATTAACAATGCAGTTGCCTGACAGAAGGGGGTATGTAAATATTACTCCACAGGTGGAAGAAGCATTAAGGGAAAGTGGTATAAAAGAGGGTTTAGTTTTAGTAAACTCAATGCATATAACATCAAGTGTATTTATAAACGATGATGAAAGTGGTTTATTACATGATTTTGAAATATGGCTTGAAAAAATAGCACCGGAACAGCCATATCATCAGTATAGACATAACGGCTATGAAGATAACGCAGACGCCCATTTAAAAAGGCAGGTAATGGGTAGGGAAGTAGTTGTAGCAGTTACAGACAGTAGGCTTGATTTTGGCCCATGGGAACAAATATTTTATGGTGAATTTGACGGCAGACGTCCTAAAAGACTACTTATAAAAATAATAGGCGAATAAATTTATGACAAGAGTATATTCTTTTATTTTTATAATATTATTTTGTGCAAGCAGTAGTTTTGCATATGAAAAAATATATTATGAAGATGAAGAATATTCTCTTAGGTATATTATAAGAGATTATAGTTATATTTCAGGCTATAACTTGTTATGGCAACAGGTATCAGATTATGTGGATATAGAATATTATGATGAATTTATTCATAAAGATTTCAGTAAACTATCCCCTAAAAAAGCCCGTAGTGAAGTAATTGAGTTTATAAAAAATTATGAAGTAGTAACAGGATTAAATAATAGTAATTTTAATAATAAGAATATGATTTACCCTGTAACAAATATGCTTATTATCCAAAATAAAGCACTTTTAAAAGCAAGAAAAGTTCTTAATGATTTACCAATCCATGAAAAAACAAGTTTAGTATATTTAGCAGCAGCACTTTCCTATATAAAAAGTGATGGTCTATATGAGTTTGATAAGCTACAAAGGCTACTAAAAGAGTGGCAAAGGTTAGGTGGCGATGATTTTGAAGATATACCAAAAGAAGAAATAGAAAAACGCAAAACTCTTTTTACATATATAATAGATATGAAAAAAGACCCTGTGGTAACAGATGAATTTATAAATATAATAAAAAGCGAATATTATTATATACTACTTTTTAAAAGTGGTTTTTTTGATTTATTTAATATAGCAGAATATAATATTGTTGCAGGTAACGAAGTATCCGTAGGTGTTAATTTAGTAAACTATTTTACTGAATATATAAAAGCTAGTTACATGGATATAATAGTCAATGAACCTTTTAGGCTTGATGCTTATGGGAAAAAAGTAAACCATTATTTTACAATTTATAATAAAGAAAATAATTTAAATAAAAAACTAGATAACTTTTATATTTTCCCCTTTAATCAGCAGATATTTATA
>CALADT010000239.1 GCA_937890655.1 uncultured Mucispirillum sp.
AGTTATTATTACATCAGATATTGCCCGTCATGGTATGGCTGTAATGCTTGGTAGGGGCGAGTTTGGTTTTAGTGGTAATATTGAAAGCGACTGTGCCTGCTTAAACCATATGATGGAAGAAGTTTACCCATATAATGTAAAATTTAGTAGAGATGCTACCCGTGGTGGTGTTGCTGCTGTGCTTAATGAAATAGCAGAAAAAAGTGGAAAAGGGTTTATAATTCATGAAGAAGATATTCCATTAAGGCAGGATGTGGCAGAGCTTTGCGATACTTTAGGCTATGACCCATTAAGTGTTGCAAACGAAGGGGCTGCTGTTATTATTGTAAGTGATGACCACCATGAAAAAGTGTTAGATATAATACGTAATACAGAAACTGGTAAAAACGCAAAAGTTATTGGTAGTGTTACAAATAATAATAAAGTTATATTAGATACAATATCCGGTGGAAAACGTCATATAGATTTACCACCAGGGGAACTATTACCAAGAATATGTTAAGGTTATAATATGAATATAGATATTGATTTTGAAAAAGGTAACGGTTTAGTGCCTGTTATAACACAAGATTATACAACAAAAGAAGTGTTAATGCAGGCATATGCAAATAAACAGGCAGTGGAGCTAACTTTAAAAGAAAAGTATGCTTATTACTATTCAAGAAGTAGAAAATCTTTATGGAAAAAAGGGGAAACTTCTGGTAATCTGCAAAAAATAGTAAAAGTTATGGTGGATTGTGATAATGATTGTTTACTTTATTTAGTGGAACAAACAGGGGTTGCCTGCCATACTGGTGCAAAAAGTTGCTTTTTTAGAGAATTAATAGTATAGTAATTATAATATGTAAGGTTGTAGGTGAAATAGATGGCTGAAAAATTTCATATTGGGCTAGATATTGGAGCAAATGCTATTAAAGCTGTTTTGCTTAGTGCCACAAAAACAGGTTTTGTTGTGGAAAAATTCCGTAATAATACATTTGATAGTGTTGTTACTGAAAACGGCTCAATTAATGATTATGGTGAGCTTGTAAACAGGATTTTTGAAACAGTTGATGACTCTTTTCCTACAAACGAGGTAGCTATTGCTTTAAAAGGCCCTTCTGTCCTTGTTCGTAAAATGCTTGTAAATAACGACAGCTTAGGGGACTTAGGGGAATTTCGTTGGATAGCTAACCAGTATGCCTGTGTAGAGCCTGAAGAAATGAGTATTGATTTTGAAGCACTACCTTCGCAAGACTTATATAACCATACAAGTATTGTTATGACAGCAGCACAAAAAGATGTGGTTACAGACTTTGTTTCTGTGGTAGAATCTGCAAAACTTGTGCCTTATGCTATTGAAGCAGAGGCCATGTCTATTGTTAGGTTATTTAGAGCCTTAAAAAAAGAAAATAGTATAGAAACACAAATGATACTACATGTGGGGCATGTGGGTTCTTTTGTTATATTACTTAGAAACGGTTTTTTTGAATACTGCCGTGAAGTAAGCCGTGGTGGTAAATATTTTACTGACTTAATTAAACATGATTTAGAAGTGGATGAGGCAGAAGCTGAAAAAATTAAAATCAACCCAGAAGAATATTCATCACCAGATAAAGTTCATGAAACATTAGATAGAATTTTTTCCATAGAGTTTATACAAGAAGTGGATTATGTATTAAAATTTTACCTATTACGTGGTGGTTCATTACCAAACCATGTTTACTTATCAGGTGGAGCATGCCAAACATATGGCCTTGAAAAATCCATAAGAGAAAAATATGGTGTCCCTGTGGAGTTTTTAAACCCATGGGATTTTATACAGCTACCTGATAGTGTTGGTAAAATTAATCCAAAAGAAAAATATAGCTATTCCGTTGTGTTAGGGCTTGCTTTACATGGGCTTGTATATTAGTGTTAGGGTATAAAAAATATATGAAATATATTATAGCTTTATTATGTTGTTTTTTTATATCTTCTTGTGCTGTAAAAACTTCTGCCCCACTAGATAACGGTAAATGTAGTGTTACAAATGTTGATATAAAATCGTATAAGGGTAATATTTTATTTCAGTTTATAGATAACGGTTGTAATTATAAATATATCCAGCAGGAAAAAAAGGTATGGAAAGTATCTGTGGAAAACGGTAGTTTTACAAACTTTAATCCATCAGCAGAATATAAAATTAAATACGATATTCCTATTATTAAAAAAAATCATAAAGAAATTATTTTCCATTTTGCAGAAAACGGTGTATTTTCCAAAATAGATAACAATAGTTTTTTATATAACCAGCAAAAAAACATACAAAATATACCTGAAAGAAAAGCATCATATATTCAAGAACTAACTTGTTCTAAAAAAGAAGCATTTATAAAAGGTAATGGTGTATTATATGGTAAATACGGCAAACTTTATAACGGCCAAAAATATATAGATATATACGATGTATCATTAAAAACAGATTATAAACATGGGGAAAAATGTACAAATATTAGCAACCCTGTGGTATTGCGTTATCCTAAACGTGTTCGCTATTTTATTAATAATATAAACCAAGATGTTACTTTATCAAATTCATTATCTAGTTTAGTTATATCTTTATCTTCAAACTATTGTAATCCATATATTACTGATATTATAGAAGAAAAATCACTCCATAAACAAAAAGTTACAATAGAAGCAAGTAATAACTTAAATATTGTATCAACAAGTATAACGCCGTCATATGTTTCTGTTGTAATTAAAGGCAGATATACACCATTAACAAACCTTAATTATAAAATGAATCTAAAGGGTAGAGCCTTTAATAAAATAGATATTAATAAAAAATCTACTATAACAGAATTAAGATTATATAATAAAAAAGGTATAAAAGAGAATTGGTAGAAAACATTTTAAATATAAAAGAGAATTTTGTATCTATTGATAAAGTAGATAATAAGTTAATAATATATTCCACAAAACAATAAAAAGGTGATTTTATGAAGTTTTTTATTATAGCAGGGGAAGCATCAGGAGATGTGCATGGTGCTAATTTAGTAAAAGAATTGTTAAAAATATATCCTAATGCAGAAATAAGTGGCACAGGTGGTATTAACTTAAAATCATTAGGTCAAAAACAATATTTTACTGATAAAGATATGGCTATAATAGGCTTTGTGGAAGTTTTTAAAAAATTACCTTTTATATTTAAAATGTTTTCTACCATAGAAAAAGCCATTAAGGAAGAAAAACCTAATATTATAATATTAATAGATTACCCAGGGTTTAATTTAAGGCTTGCAAAGAAAATAAAAAAATATAATATCCCTGTGGTATACTATATCGCTCCACAGTTTTGGGTATGGCATTATAGTAGAATATTTACATTAAAAGATTATTGTGATTTAACTATATCTATACTTCCTTTTGAAATGGATTATTTTAAAAAAGAAAATGTAAACGGTTTTTATGCTGGTAACCCTGTGGTGGATAATTTTAAATTTAGGTTTAAAGATAAAAAGGAATTTTTAGATAACTTATCATTTAGTGGTAATAGAAAAATCATAGGAATACTCCCTGGAAGTAGAAAACGTGAAATAATATCCTTAATGCCTGCTTTTATGGATGCAGCCCTTGAGTATGATAATATTGATTTTGTAATAAGCAAAGCTGATAATATAAGTGATGAATTAATTAATCAGTTTATTCCTAAAAAAGATAATATAAAAGTTTTATCACATGCACAATATGATATTATGCAACATAGTGATTTTATATGGGCTTGTTCTGGCACAGTAACACTTGAAACTGCTATATTTGAAAAACCTATGATAATTGCTTATAGTGCTTCAAAAATCAATGTATTTTTAGCAAAAAAATTATCAAATTTAAGAACAATAGGGCTACCTAATATTATGGCAGGTTATGAACTTTTACCTGAAGTCCACTGTATTGGTGATGGTAGTGCAAAAAAAGAAATGATAATAGAAGCATATAATAAAGCTATGGATAATATAGAAACCATAAAAAAAGAACTTGCAATAATCTCAAGCAAATTTAAAGGAAAAAATCCTTCTTTTCTTGCAGCTGAAAAAATAGCAGAATTAATTAATAAAAATAAGTAATTTAAAAAGATTTTTTTATAACTATTATTTAATATAATGGTCTACTATAAATATATTATATGCTTATTGATTTTAAATATATATTTATAAGTTTAAAAGAATTACAATATAGTAAGCTATATTTTTAAAAGTAAAATTATAAAAATGGTCTATTATAAGTAGGTTATGTGTCTATTGATTTTATATATATATTTATAATTTTAAAATAATTGTAATATAGTAAATTATGTTATTTCTTAAAGCTACCATTTATTATATCTTTTATATAAATTCTATGTTGCAAATATTTCATAGCTGTATTTTTATATTTATTATCTTTATTAAGCTCAAGAAATATTTTAAATTCATTATCATTTAAAAGAGTAATAGGCATATAGAAAGAAAATGGATTTTTTAAATCACTTTGTTCCCCAATAATCATATTATATGTAATAACACACTCACTACCTTTTTTACATTTATTCATATTGTTTTGGTTTTGGTCTAATAAAATTGTTACATTATGTAACCTATAATCATCACTTTCTGGAATTAGTATATTAATATCTTCATTACGAGGGTTTATGAATTTACTTGTAAGTTTATATTGTTTTT
>CALADT010000240.1 GCA_937890655.1 uncultured Mucispirillum sp.
GTTACAACAACGTCTTTCTGAGTGAAACGAAGAAACTCTTAAAAATAAATAGATACATTATAAGAGTATAAGATTTTTTGAAAATATCAAGGCTAAAAGTTATTAGTTCAATACAAGGCGAATATTATTTTTTATGACAGGAGTTTATATATAATAAATGACTAAGTAAAAAATAATAGCAACGCAGTAGTAAGGTAAAAGATATAACTGTAATATACAATATACCTACTACACTACCACACTACTACCCAACCAAACTATTCATAGAAAATAACGGCTGCATTATAGAAACAACAATAAATCCTACTAACACCCCTATGACTACTATAAATATTGGTTCTATGGCTGAAATAAATGATGTTAAAAATTTATCTACATTTTTTGAATAAAATTCGTTTACTCTTTCTAATAATTCTGGCATATTCCCTGATGATTCCCCTGTGGATACGGCGGCTGGAAAAAGTTCTGGGAAAATATCTGCATTTTTTACAGCTACTGAAAACTTTGTGCCTGATTGCACTTCTTCTCTCACTCGCGCTACTATATTATACATATATTTATTATCTATTACTAATGACGCATAATAAAGTGCATCTGTTAAAGGCAACCCTTCTTTTAATTGAAATGATAATACATGGGCAAATTTTGATACAGATACATGTGAAACTAGGTTTATTTTAAACAACCGTTTATCTATATTTAGCCTAAATTTATTATTATTTCTATATAAATACCTTAATGTAAATATTATAAATAATAGAAAAAGTAATAATATAAACCCATAGTTGCTTACAAAATCTGACATTTTTAATAAAAATTTTGTAGAGGCTGGGATTTGCTGTTTCATACTTTCAAAAATAGACTGCATTTTTGGAACAACAAAAGCCAATAAAAACCCTAACACTGCAAAACCCATTACAAGTATTGTCATAGGGTAAACCATAGCTGTTTTAATTTTATCTGTATTTTTTCTTTTATCTTCTTCATATACTGCAATATCTGCCAAAACTGCTGCTAACTTACCAACCTGTTCTGATGCTTTTATTAAGTTTACATACATAGGTTCAAATATTTTTGGGTATTTTGATAAACTTTCAGAAAACCGCATACCTTCTGATATTTTAGAGGCTGATTCTAAAAGTGCATTTCTTAAGTTTACTTCTTTTGTGCTTTTTGCAACAATTTTTATAGCTTCTACTAAAGGAATACCACTGCGTAAAAGTAATGAAAGTTGAAAGAATGTATCTGAAAGGTTAATTTTTTTAGCAAATAACGTTTGTAGTTTTGCAACTGAACTGCTTTTATCCCCTGCTAATTCTATACTTGATACAAATATTCCTTCACTTAAAAGCTCTGATGTTAAAGTTTGTTTACTTAATGATTCCCTAACACCTTTTACTTCTTTACCTGTTTTGGATATACCTTTATAACTATATGCTGCCATTAGTCAACCTTTGTAACAGATAACACTTCCGAAGGGGTAGTTATACCTTTTGCTACTAATGAGGCACCATATTCAAACATAGTCATAAACCCTTCTTTTCTTGCTGCTTCTTTTATATCATAACTTGAGGCACGTTTATTAATAAGCGACCTTAAAGTGTCTGTTATTTCTAGCATTTCAAATATACCTATCCTGCCCCTGTAACCTGTATTAAAGCAATTTGGACAACCTTTGCCTTTAAGGTATTTTGTAATGTTATACCCTGCTTTTGCATATGTGGATTTTATATAATCATCTGCTTCTACTTCTTCCTGACAGTTAGGGCATATTTTTCTTACAAGCCGTTGGCCTATAACCACTGCTAATGATGATGAAATTAAAAATGGCTCTACTTCCATTTCTATAAGCCTTGCTATTGCCGTTGGGGAGTCATTAGTGTGAAGTGTAGATAATACTAAGTGCCCTGTTAATGATGCTTGTATGGCTGCTTCTGCTGTTTCGTTATCCCTTATTTCCCCCACAAGTATTATGTCTGGGTCTTGACGTAAAAATGTTTTAATAGCTTGGGCAAATGTTAAATTTACAGCAGGGTTCATTTGAACTTGTGTAACGTTATCTATGTGGTATTCCACAGGGTCTTCTATGGTTACTACATTTTTATTATCCCTATTCATTGCAAGAAGTGATGCGTAAAGAGTAGTTGTTTTACCACTACCTGTTGGGCCTGTAACAAGTATTATACCGTTTGGCCTTTCAAGGTATGGGCTAAATTTATTATATAACTCACCGTCTAAACCTATTTGCTGTAAAGATGTGAAATCTGATGAACGTTCAAGTATTCTTAAAACTGCCTTTTCTCCATTAATAGAAGGCATAGTTGATACACGAATATCTATTACCCTGTTACCTATTTTTAAGTTTATTCTACCGTCTTGGGACCTTCTTGTTTCTGCAACATCAAGCTGGCCTATAACTTTTATACGAGCAAGAACAGGCTCCTGAACGCTTTTTGGGTATGTTTTTAATGTATTAAGGCAACCGTCTACCCTAATTCTTATTAAAAAAGCACCATCTCTACCTTCAAAATGGATATCACTGGCACCGTTTTTTACAGCACTGATTATAATTTGGTTTACAAGACGTATAACAGGGGCATCATCATATGATGAACTTAATATATCTGCCTCATCTGTAAATTCCTCACTTTCTTCTGCTGCTAAATCATCAACTTGGCCGCCAAAAGTTTCAAGGATTTCTAATATATGTTTTTTATCAGCATACTCATATTCTGGTTTTAAACCTAAAGAAAAACTCATAAATTTTGCTTTTTGTAATCCTGTTTCATCAGAATATAAAAACTTAATATTAGTATCTTCTGATAAAACCGGTATAAAGTCGCTTTTATCAGGAAATTTCATATATTGAGTTTTAATGCTTTCAAAATCTACACTCATTATTCAGCCTTTTTTTCTGGGTTTACTATTACATCATTAAATTCATTAGTATTATTATTTTTTTCTTCATCCATAGGGTTTGGGATTTGTTCTTCTGGTTTTAAAACCTCTTTATTTTCCTCTATTTGCTTTTCTTCTTTAGCCTTTTGTTTTTCTAGTTTTTCTTGTTCTTTTTTAGCTTTCTCTATGGCTTTTTGGCGTTCTTTTTCTGCCTTTCTAGCCTCTTTTTCACGTATTTTCTGCTCTTTATCCCTTTGGCTTTGAGTTTTTTTAGCTTCTTCTGGAGTAAGCCCTTCTATTTCATTTTTCAACTGTATGGACCTACCTGTATCAGTAAAAGAACCTTTACTAAACTCTTTATCACCCTGCCTATTAAAATCTTGCATGGTAGCTTGTTTTGTTTTCATTAGTTTTTCATTATCATCTAATGTATCAATAATATGGGCAGTTATAAAAAGCATAACGTTTGTTTTTTGTGTTGTGGTAGATTGTTTTTTAAATAACCAGCCTAATATAGGTATACTTGAAAGCCCTGGTATGCCTGAAACTGTTGTTGAAGAATCATCTTTTATCATACCAGAAATTACCATAATAGAGTGGTTTTTTAATTTTACAGTTGTATTTGTGCTTCTTGTTAAAGTTGTTGGTGCTGTGGAACTAACAGCAGAACCAGACACCTTTTTTATTTCCTGCTCTATGGATAATGTTACCATATCATCGCTTGAGATTTGTGGAGTAACCTTTAATTTTACACCTACATCTCTATAATCAAAAGTCTGTATAGGGTTATTGTTAGAGTCATACTTTGTGCTTGTTTGGTATGGCATATTCTCCCCTACAAATACTTCGGCTGATGAGTTATTTAATGTTAATATTTGTGGATTTGATATAATATTTATACCACTTGATGTTCTAAGTGCTGAAATTAAAGCACCAATAGATGGAAATTTTGCCCCTTGAAATGATATAATATTACCAATAACACCAATACCTAGCCCTGCACCTAAACCACCAATAGATGGTGCACCTTGCCCTATGGAGCCTATAATACTTCCAAGACCACCGTCCTGCATACTGCTACCTACAATAGCACCAGCACTTGTGCCACCACCTGCAAACCATTCCACACCAAACTGTGAGCTTTTATCTATACTTGTTTCTAAAATAAGTGCTTCCACATATACTTGCCTGCGTGGAACATCTAGTTTACTAATTAATGTATCTAAATTATCGTATAACTCTTTGTCCCCTATAGCTAAAATAGCGTTTGTTGCATTATCTGATGATATGCTTACTTTTGAGTTACTTGTTGCTGTTGCAGCTGCCCCTGTTGTGCCTGCCTTTTGGGAAAGAGATGATACAAGTTTTGATAAAACTTTTTCCACATCTTCAGCTCTTGCGTTTTTTAAATAAAAAACTCTAGGCTCTGTATTTACTGCCATACTTTTAGTATCAAGGTTAGATACAATGGCTGCTATACGTTCATAGTCTTTTTTTGTGGCTGCAATTATTAATGTGTTAGAAATATCATCAGATATTACAATCGGTGAACTTGGGTTTATGGAGTTTTTTGCAAGCTCATTAAAAAATTTAGTTATTTGTTGTTCTATTTTACTTGCAATACTATATTCTAGTGCTAATGTATAAAACTCATAACCTGCTGCATAAGAATCTACTTTTTTTACAAGAGTATTCATTTTTGCAATACGAGATGCGTCATCTCGCACTACTAATATATTTAACCCACGAACAGCTTCCACATAACCTGTTCTTGATTTCATTCTATTTAATACTGGCAAAATTGTAGCGGCATTATAGTTATTTAATGAAATAACTGTTGTAACATAACCGTATGAACTTTGTTTCTTTTTATTAACAGAAATATCTTCATCATATGCCTGCATATCTTTTTCTGCTACTATTTGGATACTATCCCCTTTTGTAATAGGCTGATAACCGTTTAACTTCATAACAGAATAAAAAATATCTAATATCTCTTTCGCGTCCATATTCTTTTGAGAAGATATAGTAACGTTACCACGTAAATCTGCCTCGTTATAAATTACGTTTTTACCAGTAAATTCTGATACAAATGTAATAAAATCTTTCATAGGGACATTTTTAAAATTAACTGCATAGTTACTTTCTGACTGTCCAAACGCATTTAAGCTAAATAGTAATACAAAAACTGTAATAAATAAATTCTTCTTCATCTAATTTCCACAAATAAGGATTTTTTTTCTTTATTTCTTAACATATCTACATTTAAAGCAGATATATCATCTACTTGAGAAAACATATTAAATAACGCAGCAGGGTTTGTTAATTCGCTGCCGTTTATTCTTGTTATTATATCGCCCACTTGCAATCCTAACTTTAGTAGTGGCGATTCTGGTTTTAACATAGCTACTTTATAACCGACAAATTCTCCATTTTCATAAAAAGTGGCTACCCTTGCACTTTGTAGGACTTTATTAATGTCCTTTAAATCGTTCTTTAGTTCATCTCGTGGGACAGTAATATTAATATTTGTGCCTGTATCTTGTATTTTTACACCTGTTTCTATTGATGGCTGTATACTTGGACTGTTATTTGATGCCGTTGTAATAGAAGAAATTGTGCCACCCTCATCTATAACAATAGAATAAATTTTACCGTCTTTTGAGATATTTGCAAAACCATAGGAAAGCTCCACAAGTTTTACACCGTTTTTTTCTTTACCTAGTGATAAACTTATGGTTTCTTCATCAAGCTCTATGGTGGCTATACCTGTATTATTAGTTTCATCATAAATAACACCTATTAATACTGCCTTAAATGGTGGTGCCGGGTTAAGTGGTGCACCATCTGGAGTATAGTTTACATCATTACTATTACTACTTATTGTAGCTTTAGGTGTATTTTCAAGCACAAAGATATTTTTATTAATAATATCTTCTGCTGCCTTATCATAATTTATATTTTCTTTTTCCACCTTTTTTATTCTAGGCACAGGTAATGGTTTTGGTGCTATAAATATACTACCAGATATGGCAGACACTAAATAACCTGTTGCTACCCCTATAATTATTGGGTATAAAAGGTATGGAACTTTAAACTTAGTCATGATATATGAAATATCAAGTATTTGACAAAAAAGCAAACCTTTTTTTTAAAATATATAAAATTTAGTAGTATTTTAATGATTTATATTCAAATAACAGGTAAATTTATAAAAATAATAATATTAAATATACTATGGATTAAAGTGTTAAGCCATATGTTTTTATATTTTTCATAAACTATTCCTAAATAAATAGACGGTATAAATATTAATAGATTAATTAATACATTTTCATAATTAAATATAAAATGTGATAAAACAAATAAAAAAGAAGTAATAATATTTGATAGGGAAAAATATTTAAAGATTATTTTATTATTTAATTTATATATATAACTTTGAACTATTTTCCGAAATAAATACTCCTCTATAAAAGGGGCAGCAAATAAAAACAAGGTAATATTATATAAAGTTATGTTTTTATAATCAAATAATATAAAACATATAAAATATATTAGTAAAATAGTTGATAATAGTAGAATATTTAATTTATATAACATGATAAAACACTATATAATTTTTATATGATTTTGTAAATGATTTATTGATTTTTTTTAAATAATATGATATTTTTTTACTAAAATATAAAAGGAGTAATTTATGAAAAATAGAAAAATGCGTGCAGGTTTTACATTAATAGAGCTTATGGTTGTTTTAGTTATATTAGGGCTTTTAGCTACATTTATAGGGCCAAAAATAATGTCTGCCCCTGATAAAGCTAGAGTTACAAAAGCAATTAATGATATAAAAGCGTTGGAAAGTGCTTTAAATATGTATAAACTTGATAATGGCAACTACCCTACAACTGACCAAGGTTTACAAGCACTTGTGGAAAAACCAGAGCTTGACCCTGTTCCTAATAACTGGGCTCGTGGAGGATACCTTTCAGACACAACTGTTCCTAAAGACCCATGGGGTAACGACTATATTTATAGAAGCCCAACAGAAGATGAAAATAGAGAATATGAAATCATCACTTTTGGTGCAGATAAGCAAGAAGGCGGCGAAAACTATAATGCCGATATTAAAAGTTACGAGATAGGCCAGTAATATATAAAGGGAAAGTTTTTTGCTTTCCCTTATTTGCTTTATATAACCATGAAACATGCTTTTACATTAATGGAACTAATGATTGTTATGCTTATTATAGGTATAGGCCTTATGGGGCTAACTCCTAGAATAACCTCTAAAAGTGTAGGTATGGACCCTCGTCTTGAATATCTTAATAAACTTATAAAAGAAGAATGGGAACGAGCTGTGGAGTTAGGTCAGCCTATTACTATTACAGGGTTTAAAGGCAGTGCTAACCTATTAAACCATGATAAAGAATCAAAAACCATTCCTGATATAAAAGAAGTAAGTGAGGCTGCTATTAATAAATATATAACAAGGGGTAATGAATACGCCATAAGAATATACCCTGACGGTTTATGTGATTATTTTGAACTAACACTTGATAACGGGCAGGTTATAGAATCTATCCCACTACTCATGACTACCCGTTACAAAGAAAATAGGCAATAATATGAAAGAACTAAAAAAAGGGTTTACTTTACTTGAAGTGCTTATTTCTTTAGCTGTTTTAAGCATAAGTATGCTTGGAATTTATTCTCTGCAAAGTATGTCTTATACTACTCTTGATGCTTCTAAGGAAAAAATGTTTGTTATAGAAAGAGCATATGATAGAATCAGCCGTCAGATTAATTTCCCTAATAAAGCCTATGAAGAAACAGAAGAATATGATGGTAAACTTGTCCATTACTCTTTTAAAAGAGAAGCATCAGGGATACAAATGGTGCAAAAAGTAACAATGACTGTTACAACGGATAATGCTGTTACAAGTTTTGTATATTATGAAAAAGCAACTGACGGTTCAGGGTTTGGGTTATAAATGAAAAAAGGGTTTACTTTACTTGAAATACTTATTGCTACAGCTATCTCTGCTATTGTTGCTCTAGGTGTATTTTCTGTATTTGCCTCAGTTTCTAGCACAAGAGAAAAAACAATAAACCATAGCCAAAATATTATTTTACAAGAATCTCTCACTAGGCTTATGAATAGAGATGCACGTATGATGATAGGCAACTCCATAAAAGTGGATAAAGCTGGCGGAGTTTACAGGCTTTCTTTTTCTACACAAAACAGTATGCGTTTTAATAAGGCACTACCTGTTGAAGTAACATACTATATAGATGATGATAGATATCTTGTAAGAAAAGAAGAAAATAATGACACAGCTTTTACTATGGAAATGAGAATTATGCCTAATGTAGAAGAACTTTCAGCACTTTTTTATGACGGTAATGAATATAAAGAAAACGTTGTAACAAATGCAAAAATGATAAATGTAACAATGAAAATTAACGGTATTATTGTAACAATACCACTTGCAAGAACTATGGATAATACATAATGAATAAAAATATGAAAAAAGGTTCCATATTAGTTACTGTTATGATTATTATTGCTGCAAGCACTACACTTGCACTATTTATACACGAAAAAACTGTTAATGCTTATGGGACTGTTATTAATTTACATAACGATTATCAAGGTGCTATTTATGCTATGACAGCTATTCAAGCACTAGAAATGTTATTTCAATATGATGAAGCAAATTATGACGGCCCAAAAGATTTATGGATGAATATTCCTAGTGTGCCTTTAGATGAAAAAGGGTTTATGACGGCTTATATTAAGCCATTAAATGCTAAAATCCCTATGGCTGCAATTTCTTCTAAAAATGAAGATGTGAGAAAACGGGCAGAAAATGCGCTTGATGAAATATTAAGAACTAACGATATTACAGAGCCCAATATTTATGAACTTTTAACATGGGTTGGTGCTACTGACCCAACAGGTGAACGGTTTGATGAAAACGGCGCACCATACAGTATGAAGTCATCACAACTGCAAACATTAATGGAGCTTGCTTTTATACCCTCTTTTAAAGATGATTATAAAAAGATTATACCTTTTATTTCCATAGCAGGTGATGAAAACAAAATAAACTTAAACCTTGCTTCAAAAGAAGTTATAAACGCATATGTGCCTGAACTTTCCCCTTATGTGGAAGATATTATTTCTATTAGGGAAAACGAGCCTTTTAAAGATGTTTCTGCTATTTATAACTTAATGGGTAGTGCTATGCAGGAAGAATATAGTAAAATTTTACCATACATTGATGTAAAATCTTCTTTATTTTATGTTAAAATTGAATTAAATATAGGAGAAGATAATTTATATTACCATTTACTTGTAAAACGTAATGGCACAAGTGTTTCCACATTAAAATATATAGAAGGAAATAATATAGATTATTTTTAATGAAGGAGTAGATTTAATAAATATGGAACATAATTATTATTTAAAAGACGGGTTAATGTATAAAATCTCTGGTTCTTCTATGTATAGAGTTACTGTGGAAGATATTTATGCAGATGCAAATAAAGTTGGGCTTTTAATTGATGATGCTTACTTTTTTTATGTAGGTATGGAACATGTTGCCACAAGTGCTAAAAAATTAAAAGCTATTGCTGTAAATTATTTAAATATACTTTTCCCTAGTGATATAATTTCATCACACGGTGTATATCAATCTACTTCTAAAACAATTATATATTTAATAAATAATGATTTATTAGAAATTATCAATAATAACCAAGAGCTTTTTGCAGGGTTTAAAAAAATATCTACCCCTTTTATAGAACTTGCTAATAAATATAATGATTTTATTTATTTTGACGGCACAAAAAAATATAAACTTACAAATAATATGGTAACATTAGCAGAAGATAAAGAAATGGAGTTTATAACTTCTAAAGATTTATTAGATAATTTAGAAAGCATAAAAACTTCTATTAATCTTCCTGGGGTTATTAAAAAATCTGCCTTTAATATGCCTATACTTATACCTGCTGTTGTGCTGGGAGTTATTTATATTATGTTTATTATAAGCTATGTTTTTGAAATAAATTCTTATAATAAAGTAAATAAATATTATGAAGAAGCCTTATTAAAAGTATATACTAATTTAGGGGTTGCTTCTTCTAAAGACCCATATGGCTCACTTTTACAGCAGGCAAAATCTATTACAGGTGGTTCATCTTCCCAAAAAGTTATATCTGTATTTAATGATTTAAATGACGCTGCAATTAACGGTATAACTTTTGATGGAATTAATATTCGTGATAACGATATTAGGATAACAGGCACAGCAACAGATTTTGCACAGGTGGAAAGTGTAAAAAAAGTTATGGAAAATAAATTACAAAATAATATTAATATAGATGATACAAAGAAAAATAAAAACGGTATAACATTTACCATGAAATACCAAAAGGATAATAAATAATATGGAAAAATTAAAAGAGATTTTTCATAAATTAAAAACTACTGAAATTAATTTTAAAAATATTAATATTTCTGCCTTTACTAATAAATTTAAACATAATAATAGTAGTAATAGTGATAGTGGAAATTATAACAGTAATTTTTCCTTAAAAAACCTTAAAAATATATCTATGCAGGATATAAAAACCTTTGATTATAAAAACTTCTATCTGCAAAATAAGCAACAGATATTAACAGGGTTTGTTATAGTTATGGGTGTATTTTTCTTATTTTATTGGACTAATGCTTTCCTAAATTCTAAACTAGAAAGTGCTAAAACAAAAGCAGATAACACATATAAAAAATTAGAAAATGTGGCAAATATGGCAGGGCAAATTCAGTTTGCAAAAACAAAAGGTATTAATGCTATGTCTGATAATCTACTGGTTTTTATACAAAATACCGGATCAAAAAATGGTATTTCAGATAAAATGGTAAACCTAAGGCCTGTTAGTGCATCAAAAGGTATAGAACATATTGCTTTAAGAATGGAAAACTTATATTATGATGAACTAATAAACTTTATAAAAGAAGTGGAAAAATATGATAACTTAAATATAAAAGTTATTAATTTTAATAAACGATACGATAATCCAAAAATGATAGATACTTCCATTGAAGTAGTAAAAATGTAGGGCAAATTATGACAAAAAAACAGATTATATATTCTATTATTGCGTTTTTTATAGCTTTTTTAGTAACATTGCTTATTAAATTCCCTTTAAATACAGTTGCTTCAAATATTATTGCAGATACTGTTACAAAAAGGAAAATAGATATCCGTTATGATAATATTGATGTAACATTTTTTGGAACAACTGCAACTAATGTAAAAACAGGACCACTAATTATTAAAAATATAGAGCTTGATTATAACCCACTTGGTTTACTATTTAAACGTGTTAATTTTAAAGCCGAATCCCCTGCTTTTGTATTATCAGGTAAATTAAGGGGTAGCGAGATTAATGCAGATGTAAAAGCATCTATTGCAGGCCTTGCAGAAATGGCAAAAATGAAAGGTAGTGGTTCAATATCTGGCTCATTAAATTATAATATAAAAGATGAAATAGGAAAAATAGAACTTAACTCCCCTAATAAAATCTCCTTTAATCACCCATTAATGATGGTTATGGTGGATAGCTTAAAAGGGAATGCAGATATTGATAAAAATAAATTAAATATAGTTAGCTTAAAAGCAGAAGGTAGTAACTCATTAAATGTTACTGGGTTTGTAGACTTAAATAAACAACGGATAGATACTTCCATACTAAATATACAGTGTGAAGCATCTATGAATAATATGCCTTTAAAGTTTAATATTACAGGCCCTGCACGTATGCCTAAAATAGCTATAAAATAAGTATAGGAGAGTATTTTATGATTAATATATTACATAAAACAGTAGTAATTACAGGGGCTACTTCTGGAATAGGAAAAGCATGTGCTTATATATATGCAAAAAACGGTGCAAATATTGTTATTACAGGTAGAAGAAGTGAAAGGCTTGCAGAAATTAAATCAGATATAGAAAGTAAATATAATGTAGCAGTCTACCCATATTGTTTTGATGTATGCGATAGGGATGCAGTGGAAGATTTTGGGCTTTCCTTAAAAGAAAATAACTTAACTCCATATGTATTTATTAATAACGCAGGGCTTGCAAAAGGGCTTTCTTCTATTCAAGAAGGTAATATTGATGATTGGGAAGAAATGATAGATACAAATATAAAAGGCTTTCTTTTTACTGCAAAAGCAATTCTTCCTTTAATGATAGAAAAAAATGAAGGCACAGTTATTAACCTTGGAAGTATTGCAGGTAGTCAGGTTTACCCTAATGGTAATGTATATAACGCCACAAAACATGCTGTTAGGGCTTTAAGTCAAGCTATGAATTTAGATATGCTTAAAACAAATATTAGAATATCTTCCATAGAACCAGGGGCTGTGGAAACAGAGTTTTCACTTGTGCGTTTTAATCAAGATAAAGAAAAAGCATCAAATGTATATAAAGGATTTAAACCTCTTTCAGCAGAAGATATAGCTTATATTATTTATTTTATGACTACTCTTGATGAACATATAAATATACAACATTTACTTGTAACACCAACAGCACAACGTTCTGCTACACACTTTAATAGATAATAAGTTAAAATTTATAAGATATTTTTATTATGCGTTTTTATTTTTAGATTTGTCGCACAAGGCTTAGAATTGATATATTTGTAAGTAGATAGTTTTGTTTGATTAGTTAAGATTACTTAGTAAAAAAATATCACCTTTTAAAATAAATAAGCATGTTACAATAATGTCATATTTAAAGTGAATGCAATAAACCGAAATATCTATAAAAAATATAATATTTCACAATAACTTTATATAACAAAAACCCTGTATTAAATAATACAGTGCATAACTTTTTTATCTACCACAAACAACATCTAATCCTTTTTCCCAGTTATTAATTTCTGCATTAGTCCATTTTCTACCATTAGCACATTTGCCACTTAT
>CALADT010000241.1 GCA_937890655.1 uncultured Mucispirillum sp.
AAAAAATCCCTGCCATATTATATGGTTCAGGTATAAAAGCTGATGAAAATAAAATTTATAGTGAAAATATAAAACCGTCATTTGATTTAATTGATGGTTATAAAATTGCTGAATTATTAATAAATTAGTAATATTATATATTGTTGGAGGAATATGTGAGTCTTGTTGTAATGAAATTTGGCGGCACAAGTGTTGGAAGTATTGAACGCATAAAAAATGTTGCAAAAATTGTTGAAAAGAAAAAAGACGAAGGCCACGATGTTATTGTAGCAGTTTCTGCAATGTCTGGAGAAACAGACAGGCTTATTGGTTTATTAAAAGAAATTACACCTGATTATTCTTTAAGAGAATATGATCAGCTAGTGTCAACAGGTGAATCAGCTTGTATTCCTTTAGTAACTCAAGCTCTTTTAGTAGACGGATACGATGCTGTATCAATGACAGGTCTGCAAATAGGTATGGAAACAGATGGTGCCCATTCTAAAGCTAGAATATTGGATATTAAAGGCCATAAAATAAAACAGGCTTTAAAAGAAGGTAAAATTATTGTTGTAGCCGGTTTTCAAGGTTATAATAGAGAAACTGGTGATATTACAACTTTAGGTAGGGGTGGTTCAGATACAACAGCTGTTGCTATTGCTGCTGCATTAAAAGCTGACGTATGTGAAATATATACTGATGTAGACGGTGTATATACTGCAGACCCTAGAATAGTAAATAATGCAAAAAAATTAGATACAATTTCCCATGAAGAAATGCTGGAACTTGCATCATTAGGTGCAAAAGTGCTGCAATCAAGAAGTGTTGAACTAGGTATGAATTATAATGTGGATATTATGGTTCTTTCATCTTTAGAAGATAAACCAGGAACACTCGTTACATCAAAGGAGGATAAAAATATGGAACGTATCGTTGTTTCAGGCGTTACAAGTGATAAAAATCAAGCAAAAATAACACTTTTAGGCGTAAAAGATGAGCCAGGAGTTGCTGCAAAAATATTTATAGGTTTAGCAGAAGCAAATATTAATGTGGATATGATTATACAAAATGTTGCAAAAGAAGATGGTAGAACAGATATATCTTTTACTGTTCCTAAAACTGATTTAATAAAAGCTAAAGCAGCTTGTGAAACATTAGGTAAAGAAGCAGGTATTATTGAAATGTTATCTGATGAAAATATTTCAAAAGTTTCTATTGTAGGTATTGGTATGAAAAGCCATTCTGGTGTTGCTGCTACAATGTTTAAAGTATTATCAGATAACCAAATAAATATAAAAATGATTTCTACAAGTGAAATAAAAGTATCATGTATTATAGATGAAAAATTTACAGAACTTGCTGTTAGAGTGCTTCATAGTGCATTTATAACTGAGAAGGAAAATGGATAATAAAAAAATATTTTTATATGATACAACATTAAGAGATGGCACTCAATCAGAAGATGTTAATTTTACTGTTATAGATAAAGTAAGAATAGCAGAACGTTTAATTGATTTTGGTATTGACTGTATAGAAGGTGGTTGGCCTGGTTCTAATCCGCGTGATATGGAGTTTTTCTCTGCGTTAAAAGGCAGTAATATAAATATTAATAAAATTTCTGCCTTTGGCTCCACAAGAAGAGCTAAAAAAACTTGTGAAAGTGATGAAATTATACAATCACTATTAGAAGCGAATGTACCAAATATTACAATATTTGGTAAAACATGGGATTTACATGTTACAGAAGCATTAAAAATATCTTTGAATGAAAATTTAGATATTATATATGATACAATAAAATACTTAAAACAAAAAGTGGATAAAGTTTTTTACGATGCAGAACATTTTTTTGATGGATACATGGCAAACCATGAATATGCTTTAAAAACCTTAGTAATAGCAAAAGAAGCAGGGGCTGATTGTTTAGTGCTTTGTGAAACAAATGGTGGAGCAATGCCGGATAAAGTATTGGAGATAGTTACTGCTGTTAAAAATACTTTAGGAGATTATCCTTTTGGAATCCATGCACATAACGATTGCGAAATGGGTGTTGCAAATAGTGTAATGGCTGTTCGAGGTGGTGCTATACATGTGCAAGGCACAATTAACGGTTATGGTGAACGGTGTGGCAATGCTAATTTATGTTCTATTATACCTAATTTACAGTTAAAATTTGGATATAACTGTGTAAGTGATGAAAAACTTAAAAAATTAAAAAGTTTATCTGATTTTGTAGATGAAATGGGTAATTTAAAACATAATACACATAGGCCATATGTTGGTAAATCTGCATTTGCACATAAAGGTGGTGTTCATGTATCTGCCATACTTAAAAACTCTAAAACATATGAACATATATCACCTGAGCTTGTAGGTAATACTCAACGTGTTTTATTATCTGATTTATCAGGAAAAAGTAATTTAATATATAAAGCTAAAGAATTTGGTTTAGATATTGATAGTAAGTCTGAAACTGTTCAGAATTTACTAAATCAGCTTAAAGAATTAGAAAACAGAGGGTTTCAATTTGAAGGAGCTGAAGCATCATTTGAATTATTAATAAGACGTGCTATGAATAATCTGCCAGAATTATTTGATATATTAAGTTATAGGGTAATTGATGAAAAAAACAAGGCATTATCTGTTGCACCAATGGCAGAAGCAACTGTAAGAGTTTCTGTTAATGGAGAATCTGCCCATACTGTTGCAGGTGGTAATGGACCTGTGAACGCACTAGATAAAGCTATAAGACGTGCATTAATTCATTTTTATCCTGAATTAAAAGATATGGTGCTTGTTGATTATAAGGTAAGAATATTATCAAGCCATAATGGCACAAAAGCTATTACAAGAGTGCTTGTTGTTAGTAAAGATAACCATTCAACATGGAGCACAGTGGGCGTAGCTGAAAATATTATTGATGCAAGTTACCAAGCATTGCTTGATTCTATTATATATAAATTAATAAAAGATAAATAATTATTACAAACTAAACCTTATATAGGTTTAGTTTGCTTTCATATAAATAAATACATTTTAAAATACTAGAAAATAAATACTTAAAAAAACTTTGAATATAATTTACTGTTTTGAAATATTGATGAATTCTTCCATTAAAGTGTCTAACTGGCTAAGTTGAACAGTGCCCCATGATTCTTCTATTTTGTTATTACCAATGCCTTTTGTATATTTTACTGTTGCTTCAGAAATTGTAGGTAGTAAAATAATATCTAAAAAAACATCTTTAATGTTAAACATTAAATTTATGGAACCATCCACTGAAGGCGTGCCACTAACAGATATTGAATATTTTTTGTAATACCTTAAGGCTAATAGTGCGGCTATTTCCACATGTTCTTCGTTAAAAGGTTCACCTGAGCCAAAGGACCAACCTTTTTTCAGTTTCGCAATTTCCCGTATCCTTGATTCAAAATTTTCCTGCATCACTCAATCCTTTTTAATTAATTTGTTTAATCTGCAATAATCTTCTTGCCATTTCTTTAAAAAACAAGTATAAAATAAAAATTATAATTTGTAAATATATACTTTTATGGTGTTATTATGATTTATGATTTACATACACACTCTACCCATTCAGACGGTATGTTAATTCCTGCAGAAGTAGCAAGAACAGCAGAAGTGAAAGGGTATTTAGGTGTAGCTATAACTGACCATGTGGATAGTTCAAATATTATACATATAATAGAATCTAATCTTAAATTTAAAGAATGGTTTAATAAATCATCTGATAAATTTAAAGTTATTGTTGGTGTTGAGATTACCCATGTTAACCCAAAAGATATATTAGGGTTGACTAATATAGCAAGGGATAATGGTGCAGATATAGTAGTTGTTCATGGAGAAACAATTTCAGAACCAGTATGTAAAGGGACAAATAAATATGCTGCAATGGCAAAAGTAGATGTATTAGCTCATCCTGGTTTAATTACTTATGAAGATGCTTGCCTTGCAGCAGAAAATAATGTATATTTAGAAATTACAACAAGAAAAAGCCACGCTTATACTAATGGTTATGTGGCTAATATGGCTAGAAAAACAGGTGCTAAACTTGTAATTGATAATGATGCTCATACCCCATCTGATTTTACAGGGTATGAAAAAGCATGTGAAATAATGCAAGGAGCAGGCCTTAGTAATGATGAAATAAATAATATTATTAATAATAATAAGTATATATTTGAAAAAGCTATTGGAGGAAGAAATGGCTAAAAAAGACAGAATAAATATTGATAATACAGGCGTTGATAAACTAGAATCTTTTTTACAGCAAAATATAAAAATGATTATTATTATTATCTCTGCTTTATTAATTATTTTTATTGCGTCATATTTAATTTATACTGCAAACCAAGTTTCTAAAAATAATAAAATTGACCAAATAAGCGTAGCAGAACTAGAAATAATGGATAATGCTACTGTTAGTAATTATGCTGCACTATCAAATACTGTTCCTGCTTTAAAAAACTATGTGTTATTAAGAAGTGCTGGAATGTATCATTTTTTTAATAATGATGCAGAAGCTTTAAAATTTTTAAAAGGTGTTGATGGTAAATTTCAAGAATTTGGTGCTGGTATGCTTTATGATTTAGGAGATACAACAGTTAATCCTTCAAATTACTTGCAAGGTAGTATGAGTGAATTATGGCATTATAGAAATGTTTTATCTTCTACAAAAGAAAATATAGAAGTTAATATTAATAATTTCAGAAATGCTTATCCTAATAGCCAGTTACTTAAACTTGTAGAAAATTGGAACGTTAATTAATTTTTTTATATATAGTGGTGGTTTAATTATTTTTAAATCACCATTTTTTTTTGAGGATTACATGTATTTGAATCTTGGCATTATAGGCATGCCTTTAAAACATACATTATCACCTTTAATACATAGTTATTTTTTAAATGAAACAGGTTTATGTGGTGGTTATAATTGTTATGAAACAATTATAGATGATTTACCTGATTTAATTAGTTTTTTTCAAAAATATAGTTTTACAGGGGTTAATGTAACAGTTCCTTATAAAGAAGAAATTATAAACTTTTGCGATGAGTTAGATATAACAGCTCAGGAAATTGGTGCAGTAAATACACTTCATTTTATTGATAATAAAATAATAGGGCATAATACTGATATTTTTGGTTTCCATATGATGCTTGAAAATAATAATATTTCAACTTTAGGAAAGAGGGTGCTTTTATTAGGTGCAGGTGGTGCATCAAGGTCTGTTATTCCATATTTACATCTTAACCCACCTAGAGAGTTTATTATTACTAATAGAACTATTGAAAAAGCAGAGAATTTAGCTTTTTTATACGGTGATTATGTGGATATTGCTGATTTATCATCTTTAAAAGGTATGGAGTTTGATATAGTAATAAATACCACATCTATGAGTTTAAAGGGTGAACCTTTTCAAGATTTTGGTTTTTGTATAAAAGAATCAGCCATAGATATGATTTATACCCCACAAGAAACACCATTTTTAGCTTTATATAAAGATAAAAATATTAAAAGGGTTAATGGAGTAGATATGCTTTTATATCAAGCCTTAGGTTCGTTTCATATATGGACAGGAAAAGAAGTAAATATAAATAAAGAATTTTTATATAATCAAATATATAAGTAATGGGCTATGCAGGAATTGAACCTGCCACACCCAACTCCGGAGGTTGGTGCTCTATCCACTGAGCTAATAGCCCAAACCGTTTTTTATTATATTTATTTAATTTAAAATAGCAAGTTTTTTTTAATATTTATATAAATTAGTTATTATAAATAACACATGTATAATTTAAAAAAAAATGTTTTTTCATCTTGACAAATTTAAAATAATAGTTATAAATGAAATACTTT
>CALADT010000242.1 GCA_937890655.1 uncultured Mucispirillum sp.
GCATTTAATGAGAAATGATTTATTTAAAAAATATATTTTTCAAGGTGATAACTCTATCACTAAAAATGGTTGGCAGCTTGAAGTGTTTTATAAAAGCCTTGATATTGTAAGTGGCGATGCTTATACATGTAGAAGGCTTGATAACGGTAATTACCTTATATTTATAGCTGATGCTATGGGTAAAGGTATTTCTGCATCTGTTACATCATTAGTTTCTGTATCTATTGTAAACTATGCCATTAAAGAACACTATAAATATGGTGAATGTTCTGGGGAAGAAGATATTAGAAATATAGTGGAAAGCTGTTCTTCTTTTATGCGTGATAATTTATTGGAAGACGAAGTATTATGTGGTATTTTTGCATATTTTGATTTTAAAAATAATGAGTTTTTATATTCATCATTTTCTATGCCTAGAATACTTTACCAAACAATAGACGGTAAAATAGAAAAACTTCCGTCAAACAATATACCTATTATGCACTTTACTGTGGATATAAATGTTACAAAAGTAAGTCTTGATAATATTGTAAAAATAGGGCTTTTTACAGACGGTATACTTGAAATAGAAACACCAGAAGGTATTATTTATTCAGAATATTTAAATGAGGATTTTGCATCATCTCCATTACTTAGTAAATTTATGGAAAAAGTGCAAGGTCGTATTGATAAATTTGATGATGATTCCACAGTATTTTTTATGCGTAGGCCATTTGCAAATATTACTAATTCTAAAATATTTGAAATACCAACAGTTTATGATAAAATTGATGAGGCATCAGAAAATATTCGCCAATTAATGGAAGATGATAATATTAATGTAGAAGAACATGATCCATTTTTTACGGCTTTATCAGAATGTTTAATGAATGCTTATGAACATGGTAATTTAGCTATTACTTCTGATTTAAAACATGAGCTAATAAAAAATGGCACATACGAAGAAGAACTATTGAAAAAAGAAAAAAATTGTGATAGACTAATTAAAATAGGTTATATGCTTTGTAGTGATAATGGTGATAGATATCTTATTGTTAGTATAAGAGATGATGGTGCCGGCTATCCTGAAAGTGTATTTAATAATTCTACAAGAGATGCTACCAAATTTAATGGTAGAGGTGTTAAGATTATTGATTATTATACTGATATTTTCTTTTTCTCAAGTGATAGGAAAGAGATTTTTATTGGTGTAAAGGTTGATTAAAATAAATATTGAGGTAAGCTATGGATATTCGTAAAACTGGCTCTGAAATAGTAATTAGTGGTAACATTAAAAATACTGCAGATTATCAAACAATTAAAGATAATATTAACGAGCTTATTCAGTCTGGCTCTAAAAGTATTATTATTAAAACTCCTGAAAGTTTTTCAATGACATCTTCTGTTATTGGCTTTTTAATTAAAGTTATTTTTCAGGATAAAGTATCTATACATGTATATGTAAAAGATGACAGACTTTACAGTCTTTTAGAAGATTTAAATCTTATAGAAACATTTAAAGTTCAAAGATATTAATTGTATTTATCTTATAATTATATATAGCAAATTTTCTCTCCTTTTTGCTTTTATTATAAGATTTATGTAGAAATACATATTTATAGTGGCGTTTTCGCCACTTTTTTATTTTCTTTTCAACTATTTTTATATAATTAATTTCATATTTATACTATATCTTATATTTTTTTTAACCGTTTATTAAAAAACTATAATCTTGTTATTATCCATACAATCTTATATTATACTATTTGCATTATAATATAATTGTGTTATAATAATAAAAAATGTTATTTGGAGTAATTATGATTTTAGAAGCAGATGATGCAGTTAATATAGTTTTAGAAAATATTCAAGTTATAGGTAAAGAACGTATTTCCATATTTGAAAGTTTAGGCAGGGTAATAGGGGAAGAAATTATTTCTCGTAGAAGCCTACCGCCATTTGATACTTCTGCTATGGACGGTTATGCTATAAAAGCAGAAGATACAAGCACAGGTAGTGCAAAATTAAAAGTAAAAGGTGTTATTGCAGCAGGGGATGATGTTAGAGAGTTGGAGAATGTTATAGAATAATGACAGGTGCTTTTTTACCAAAAGGAGCAGATAGTGTTATTCAGCATGAACTAACAGATAACGGAAAAGAAGTTGTAAATATACCTCAGGAAGTAAAAAACGGGTTTTGTGTAAGATATAAAGGGGAAGACTTAAAAACAGGGGATATAATAAATAGAATAGGTGAACGTTTTTCTCCTTATCATATAGGCAGATATGTGTCAGCAGGTGTTTTTTACACATCAGTTTATAGAAAACCACGAATAGCATTAATTTCAACAGGTAATGAAATTGCAGACCCTTCTATTCAAGATGACAGCGACAGGATATTTGATTCCAACAGCCAAATGGCATCTATGTTTTTTAAACAAATAGGGGCAGAAGTATCATATATTGGTGTTATACCTGATGATAAAGAAGCACTATTAAATACATTTAAATCCCTTAATAATTTTGATATGATAGTTACTTCAGCAGGTATTAGTGCGGGGGATTTTGATTATATGAATTTAATAGCAGACCAGCTAGGTATTAAATGGTTATTTAATAAAATAAACCAAAAACCGGGGCAACATATGGCTTTTGGTTTTATGGATAATACTCCTGTTTTTGCTTGTCCTGGCAACCCTGTAAGTGCTATGTTTTGCAATTTTTATTACGTTAAACCTGCAATCCAAAAAATGATGGGCTTAAAAGAATATAGAAATAAAGCAGTAACAGTTACATTAGGTAGTAGTATAGTTAAGAAAAAAGGCAGAGTGCAGTTTGATAGAGTAAAAATAGCTATTGAAAACGGTAAAATGGTAGCTTATCCATTTACAACACAGGATTCTCATATTATAGAATCACTTGTTTCTGCTAATGCTTATGCAAAATTTACAAATGAAATGATAGGCACTATTGAGAAAGGCACGGAAATGCAGGCATATGTATTTAATGCAGAGCAGGTTTTAGGTTGATAGATTTATCAGTTATAATATTAAGTGGTGGTAATGCAAAACGGTTTAAAAGTGATAAAACTATTGCCTTATTACATGGAAAACCACTTTATATGTATGGGTTAGAATATGGGTTAAAAGTTAGTGATAATATTATCCATATTTCTAAAAATAAAGATAAATATAAGCCATTTCATAAGAATATACTCTATTATGAAGATGATTTAGAAGAAGTATGCCCTATGAGTGGGTTAATTAAAGCAGGTAATGTGGCAAAATATAATAATATATGTGTTATTTCTGCTGATAGCCCAATGGTTAATGATAAACTTATACTATATATGTATAATCAGTTAAAAGATTACGATGGTGTAGTGCCTAT
>CALADT010000243.1 GCA_937890655.1 uncultured Mucispirillum sp.
ATAATCATAATCTGTTTCATGGTTACAATCAGCACAACCAGAAATTGTTAAAAGTAATAAAGCAGTCATTAATAAATAAATAAATTTTTTCATGCTTTCCTCCGTGTTTAGTTTATTAGTCGTTAAAATACCATATTAGTTACATATTTTAAAGGAAAAAAGGCGAAAAAATGACATATAAAAGCTAAATGTTTATTAAATGTAATATTTATTTTATAGTTTATAAATTTTAATGAATATTATATATAAGTGTTTATAAAACAATTTTTTCATTTACTTTTTTGCTAAAATATGTTATATGCTTTTTTCTCTTGACGATTGTTGTAATATTTATTATAATTTTTGTCAAATGCTTAAAGGCATATTATATAAATTGTATAGAGTAGTTATGATAATATATTATGAACAGGTAAAAGAAGAAGGTTACACCATTGAAACATCATATTCTTTTACTGAAGATAATGATAAATTTGATATAACTGCCTTTAATGGCAGGGTGGATAAAGCAGGGGATGCTTATGTGGTTACAGGTAAACTAGATATGCACTTTGCTTGCCCTTGTGATAGATGTTTGGAGCCTGTTAATATGGATATTAGCGAGGATTTAGTGCTTACATTATCTCCTTTAGGGGAATACCCTAGTATGGCTTCTGATGGTGAGGAGGGTTTATCTGATGAAGAAGCAGGTATGTATGTTACCCCTAAAGACCATTTTGATATACATGAGCTTCTAAGAGAAGAAGCACTTTTACTGGTGCCAGAAAAAAGGCTTTGTAAAGATGATTGCAAAGGTATTTGTCAAGGTTGTGGTGCATCTCTTAATACAGAAAAATGCACTTGTGTTAAAGAAAGCGATAGCCGTTGGGCAGCGTTAGATAAATTAAAATAACATAAAATAAATTATAAATAACAACCTTTTTGGTATAAAATATATAACCAATTTGGTAAATTAGGGAGAGCAAAATGCCAAATCCAAAACACAAAACAACAAAAAGTAAAATAGGTATGAGAAGATCACATCATCAACCATCTTCACTTCTTGGTGTTAAATGTGATAATTGTGGCGAGCTTAAACAAGCTCATACAGTATGTCCTAGCTGTGGGACTTATAAAGGCCGTAAAGTAGTAGCAGAAACTAAAGAAGTGTAGTGTTATGATTATTGCTGTTGATGCTATGGGTGGGGATAACGCCCCAAGAGAAGTTGTAAAAGGTGCTGTTAAAGCAGTTACAGAATCAAGTGATTTACAGGTTATTTTAGTAGGGGATAAATCAGCTATTGAGCAAGAGTTATCTTTATGCACTAAAAAAGAAATACCTGCCATATCCATTGTGCATACTGAAGAGTATATTGCAATGGATGACCACCCGTCAGAAGTAATACGTGGTAAACGTAAATCTTCAATGCATGTAGGCTTAAAACTTGTAAAAGATAAAAAAGCAGATGGCTTTTTTACAGCTGGAAACAGTGGTGCTGCTATGGCAGTTTCTATGGTGATACTAGGTCTTTTAGATGGTGTTACAAGGCCTGCTATCGGCACTATTTTACCTTGTTCTAATAAAAGAGGGCACTTTTTTATGTTAGACGTTGGTGCAAATGTGGATTGCCGTCCTGAACATATTGTTACATTTGCCATAATGGGTTCTGCTTATGCAAAAAAAGTCCTTCATATTAACAATCCTTCTGTTGGTTTATTAAGCAATGGGGAAGAAGAAGGTAAAGGGGATATGCTTACAAAAACAGTATATCCAATTTTGAAAGAAACAAATGCCATTAATTTTGTAGGCAATGTGGAAGGTAAAGCACTTTTTAAAGGTGAAGCAGATGTTGTAGTATGCGATGGTTTTGCAGGTAATATTGCATTAAAAGTTAGCCAGTCTGTTGCAAAATATATTACTTCTGTTTTAAAAGAGGAACTTTTATCATCTACTTTTTCAAAAATAGGGGCATTACTTTCTAAAAAAGCATTTAAGAAAGTTAAAGATAAAACAGACAGTTCCCAGTATGGCGGAGCACCATTACTTGGGGTAAAAGGTATATGTGTTATAGGTCATGGTTCATCTAATGATGTGGCAGTTGCAAACGGTATAAAAGTGGCAGTTAATGCTGCAGAAGGCAAAATGAACGATGCTATTATTGATGATGTAAATAATTCTTTATCAAATATTTATACATATTAATAGTAATATTTTCTATAAAATATAAAAATATATACTTTTTAAAAATGAAATGTTGATATTATATTATTTTTAATATATACTACAACGGTATATTAAATATACTTGTTATGTGTTATTATTAAATATGTTTTAAATATATAATACCACTATTATATTTAATATGGCTATAAAATTACTACTGTTGCATAGCTTATAACTAATTATTTTTATATGCTTGTTATAATGAAAGCTATAAAAAGGTTATATATAATTTAAGTTATTATGTGGTAGTTAATTTAAAAATATTATAAACTTTACTTTATATAAACTATACTATTAAAATAGTAATATAGTTTATATATAATTAAATTATTATATTATATTAAAAAACATACTGTTTTTATTATGGTATGTTTAAAAGAATGATATATAATTAAGTGTATGATAAAACTAAATATTAGTTATATTTAAAATAAATTAAAAAAACATACTACTTTTATAATTTATTGTATGTTTGAAAAGAATAATGTATATAATTATATGTAATATAAAATTACATATATAATATATAGATAAACAATATATTTAAAGTAATGCTTCAATGTGTTAGTGTTTAAATATATTATACTGATGTTTTTAAATTAAATAAGTTAATAAGTTATGTTTACATGAAATGAAGTTGTAACGTTTTTATTCGGTAGTTAATACCACATTCTAGGTTATTTCTTTTTATCTAGTCTTATTATTATATTTTTATCTTGTAAGCATAATAATGGAGAATCTTATGTCAATAGCTGTTGTTTTTCCTGGTCAAGGCTCACAGTTTGTAGGTATGGGGAAAGATTTTTACGATAATTATGATGTTTGTAAAGATTTTTTTAAAAAAGCTGATACTGCATTAGGTTATAGCCTATCAGATATTATGTTTAATGGCCCTGAAGATGCGTTAAAAATGACACAAAACACACAACCTGCGCTTGTAACTATGAGTGCAGCTGTATGGGAAATTATTAAAGACAAGGTAAAACCTTCTTATTTTGCAGGCCATTCTTTAGGGGAATATAGTGCTTTATATGCTGCAGGTGGTCTTTCTTTTGAAGATACTGTTTGTGCAGTTCATAATAGGGGCAAATTTATGCAGTCTGCTGTGCCAGTTGGTGTTGGTGCAATGAGTGCTGTATTAGGCCTTGATGAAGAATCTGTTATGAAAGTATGCACTTCTATTTCTAAAGATGGATTTATTGTAGAATCTGCCAATTTTAACTGCCCTGGTCAAATAGTAATAGCAGGCCATAAAGAAGCAGTAGAAAAAGCAGGGGAAGAATTAAAAACAGCTGGTGCAAAACGTGTAATCGGTTTGCCTGTATCTGCCCCATTCCATTGTTCTTTAATGAAAAAAGCTGGGTTAGATATGACAGAATATTTAAAAAATATAACAATTAATAAGTTAAATATTCCGGTTGTTAATAATATTGATGCTACTATGGAAACAGAGCCAAGTGATGTATTAAATGCCTTAATTCGTCAAGTTTCTGGCACTGTTAAATGGACTCAGTCCATAGAATATATGGTTAATGCAGGTGTTACTAAATTTATAGAAGTTGGTGCAGGTAGCGTATTAACAGGTTTAATTAAAAAAATAAATAAAACAGTTGAAACAGTTAGTATTTCATCTGTTGATGATTTAGGTAAAATATAATGGAAATGATGTTAAAAGATAAAGTAGCCCTTGTAACAGGTGCTTCTCGTGGAATAGGTAAAGCTGTTGCTATATCATTAGCAGCACAAGGTGCTAAAGTTGCAATCAATTATTCAAGCAGCCAATCTCAAGCTATGGAAGTAGTTGAGTTAATAAGAAAAAATGGTGGCACTGCTGAATTATTTCAAGCACAAGTTAATAATGAAGAAGAAGTTGAAGCAATGTTTTCTTCCATTGAAGAAAAATTAGGCTTTGTAGATATTTTAGTTAATAATGCAGGTATTACAAAAGATAACCTTCTTATGCGTATGAAAACAAGCGAATGGGATGATGTTATTGATGTAAACTTAAAAGGTGCTTTTTTATGCACAAGGCGTGTTTTAAAAGGTATGATGAAAAACAGATACGGCAAAATTATTAATATATCAAGTGTTGTAGGTTTTTCTGGTAATGCTGGTCAGTTTAACTATTCTGCTACTAAATCTGGCATAATAGGTATGACAAAATCAGCAGCTTTAGAACTTGCATCTCGTGGAATAAGAGTTAATGCTGTTGCCCCTGGGTTTATAGAAACAGATATGACAGCGAAATTATCTGATGAAGTAAAAGAAAGCTATAAAGAAAAGATACCTTTAAAATCATTAGGTAGTGTAGATGATATTGCAAATGCAGTAATCTACCTTGCAAGCCCTATGTCTGATTATATGACAGGGCAGACACTTCATCTTAATGGTGGAATGTATTTATAAACAATAAATACCCGTAAGGGATAAAATATTATTTCTGTAAGGAGGAAATAAAATGGCAGATATTGAATCTAAAGTAAAAGAAATTATTGTTGAACAACTTAAAGTTGACGATCCAGCTTCTGTAACAAACGAAGCATCATTTATTGATGATTTAGGTGCAGATTCTCTTGATACAGTTCAACTTATTATGGAACTTGAATCTGAATTTAATGTAGAAATTCCTGATGAAGAATCTACTAAAATTAAAACAGTTCAAGACGCTATTGACTTTATTAAAGCAAATGCAAAATAATTATAGGGCAGTTTACTGCCCTATTGCTATATTTTAATTATTGTAATAGTATTATATTAAAAATCTCTTTTTATATGGTTATATAGTGTGTAGTAATATAATTTTATATATCTAGTATTGCTTATTTTAAAAATTTTTAATATTTTAATATAAATTTAAATTAATACTTGAAATTTATAGGATTTATATATTATAATTATGTGATTATTATATATAAGTCTTATTTCAATTTTTCGTTTTTGTTTTTGGAGGAACCGTGAAACATAGAGTAGTTATTACAGGTATGGGGTGTGTATCTCCCCTTGGTAATTCTGTAAAAGAAACATGGGATAATTTAATATTAGGTAAAAGTGGTGCAGGTCCTATTACTAAGTTTGATGTATCAACTTTTCCAACTAGAATAGCAGCAGAAGTTAAAAATTTTCATCCAGAAGAATATGTTGAACCAAAGGATGTTAAAAAATACGATTCATTTTGTTTTTATGCCCTTGCAGCAGCAAAAGAGGCAATGCAACAGGCAGGCCTTGATAATATGGAGTTTAATCATGATAGAGCAGGTTGTTGCATAGGTGCAGGTATTGGTGGTTTTAAAGTTATTGAAGATACTCAAACAGCATATTTAAGTGGGGGTTATAGAAAAGTTTCTCCATTTTTCATTCCTGGGGCAATTATTAATATTGCAAACGGTTTAGTTTCTATAAAATATGAGCTTAAAGGCCCAAATGTAAGTATAGTAACAGCATGTGCCACAGGAACCCACTCCATAGGTGATGCCGCAAGAATAATACAACATGGTGATGCTGATATTATGGTGGCAGGTGGTGCTGAAGCAGCTATTACTCCACTTGCTGTATCTGGTTTTGCTAATATGCGTGCATTAACTAGAAGAAATGATGAGCCAGAAAAAGCAAGCCGTCCTTTTGATAAAGGTAGAGATGGCTTTTTAATAGGCGAAGGTGGCGGGATATTAATCCTTGAAAGCTACGAACATGCTACAAAACGTGGTGCTAAAATATTAGGTGAGATTGTAGGTTATGGTATGAGTAGTGATGCTTACCATGTAACACTTCCTGCAAGTGACGGCAACGGTGCTGCAAGATGTATGGCAGCAGCTATTAATGATGCCTCTATTACACCAGATAAAATAGGTTATATAAATACACATGGAACATCTACTCCTGCAGGTGATGTTCTTGAAACAAAAGCCATTAAAGATGTTTTTGGTGAAGCAGCTAAAACTGTGAAAATCAGTTCCACAAAATCCATGACGGGCCACCTTTTAGGTGCAGCAGGTGCTGTGGAAGGTATTATTACTATGCTTGCAATTAATGAGGGTATTATTCCACCTACAATTAATTTAGATGACCAAGACGAGCAATGTGATTTAGACTATACACCAAACAAAGCAGTAAAACATACAATGGAATATGGGCTTTCTAATTCCTTTGGTTTTGGTGGAACAAATGCTTCTTTAGTGTTTAAAAAATATGCAGAATAGTGTAGTTGAAAAATATATATTAAACGTTGAAAAGAATATTAATTATTCATTTAATAATAAAGAGCTTATAACAAGGGCGATTACTCACTCCTCTTACGCTCATGATAATAATCTTGATTATAATTATGAACGGTTGGAGTTTTTAGGTGATGCAGTAGTGGAGCTTATTATAACTGAATATTTAGTAAAGCAATACCCTGATTATCAGGAGGGCGATTTATCCATATTGCGTGCATATATTGTTAATTCTTCTACATTGTTTGATATTTCTAAAAAAATTGAATTAAATGCAAATATCTTGCTTGGGAAAAGTGAGTTTAACGGTATTGATAATATCAAGAAAGCCATAGTAGCCGATATTTTTGAGGCTGTTATGGCTGCCGTTTATCTTGACGGTGGTTATGAGAAAGTAAAAACCATACTTCTTTTTCTTTTGGAAGATTTTATAATAGATGCAGTTAATAATAACTCATATAGAGATGCAAAAACTCAGTTACAGCAGATTTGCCAGCGTAATTATGGAATGTTGCCGGAATATAAACTTCTTTCTTCATCAGGCCCTGAACATAACAAAATATTTAATGTGGAAGTTAATGTTTGTGGTCAGTTTAAGTCATTAGGTAGTGGTAAAAGTAAAAAAGAAGCAGAAAAAGAAGCAGCATCTGTTGCTTTAGCTAAGTATCATCAAGAAAATGTCTAAAATATTACCTGTATTTTTACCATTTGCTTCATGCCATTATAAGTGCATATTTTGTGATCAGCAGGCCATTAGTGGCGTTGAAATTAACAGTGATTTATTAAGTCATGCCAAATCTCAAATATTAAAATGGAAAACATATAGTAACGCTTATGATGAAATAGCATATTATGGTGGTAATTTTGCAGCCATAGATAAAAGTATAAGAATATCTCTCTATGAAGAAGCCCATAAAAATGGAATAGATAAAATAAGGTTTTCTACCCGTCCTGATACAATTAATAATGAAACTTTAAAAGAAATAGCAGAATATAAAATCCATATGGTGGAGTTAGGTATTCAAAGCCTTGATAATAATGTTTTAAAACATAACATAAGGCCTTATACAGCACAAGAAGCCATAGAAGCAGTGGATAGGGTGTCTGAAATAACAAACTGTGGTGTCCAGCTTATGACAGGAATGTATAAACAAAATATTTATTCTTCCATAGATGATGCAGAAGTATTATCTAAAAAAAATATCAAAACTGCCCGTATATATCCTACTCAAGTTTTAAAAAACACTCATTTATTTAAGTTATATAAAAGTGGTGAGTATGTTCCTTGTAATATGCAGGAAACAATACTTTCAGCAGGTGGAATGTTTATCCATTTTACGGCTAATAATGTAAAGGTTATAAGAATGGGGTTACCAGAAGATGCAGTGGAAAGTAATCAAGTAGCAGCAGGGCCGTGGCATGAATCATTTGGGGATATAATAAAAACATTTGTTATGCTATTATATATGGATAAAGGTGGTAAAATAAAATATTCAGGCTATAAAAAAATAGGTAGAGAACTTTTTTTAAATAATTATAATGAATATAGAGAACCTAGCAATAGTGATATGGAAGATATTTGCAGGGAATTAAGGGGATATTATCTTGAGGATAGTAAGTGGTTTATTAAAAGCAAGGCAACTGAATACGCAGGTAAGCTCAAAGACAAGGCCAACAACAGATAAAATACGTTCGGCTATTTTTTCAATATTATCAGATGTAGAAGATTATGCAAATGTATTAGACGGTTTTGCAGGCACAGGGGCATTAGGTATAGAAGCATATAGTCGTGGTGCAAAATATATTGATTTTATAGAAAAAGATATAACATGCTTAAAAATAAATACATCATTATTAGAAAAAGGAACATATAAAATATATAAAGGTGATTTTTTTAAAACTGCACCACTAATACATAAACAATATGATTTAATAATGTTTGACCCACCTTATAATATCTATAAAACAAATGAAGTATTAGATGTGGTTTATAATAACAACCTGCTAAAAGATGAGGGTATTATAATGTATGAAGAATTTTATAAAACAGAGTTTATAGTAAACGATTATTATAATATAGTAGATGAACGAAAATATGGGGATACAATAATACGGTTTTTAAAGAAAAATTAAAGAAATAATTAGTATTAATTTATTTAATTTATAAATGAAAACTTTTTATGTATTACACTGATATATATTAGTTTTACATTTTGTATTCGCCTTGTATTGAACTAATATCTTTTAGACTTGTGTATTTTATCCACCTTAATTAGTAAAAAAATCTTATACCCTTATTTATGTCATATCTTTTTTGATAGATTTTTCGCAAAGTCTTATAATGACCTTATTTTAACGTAGTTAATATATTGCAAGTATTTACAATACTTTAGTAATCATATTTTATTTACTAACAAATCTTAATTAATAATACAAAACTATCCCCATGAAATTATCTAATTTGGCCTTGAATTAAATTAATCATTTTTTTAATATTTTATCTTTATCTATTTGTTTTCAAATTACATATTAGTATTTATAAGTTTATTTTAAAAAGTAAAAATATGTAAAAAATACTTGCTATTTCATAAAAAACATGTTACAACCTAGAAAAAGTTATTTTTATAACTTTTAGGGCAACAGTCCTATTTGTCCACTCATAAGGCGTAAATTACTTATGATGCTAGTAATATCTTTATTTGAAGGTATTTCAAGGTGTGATGGTTCTTAGTTATGTTTTCATAATTTAAGATATATGAGGCGGGTAACTCCCGCCTATTTTTATGTTTAGGAGAAGATTTTGCGTTTAAATATACCAAAAGAATTTATGGAATATGCTGAAAAAATAGCAGCAAAACATAACTGCTCTTTACAGACTGTTACTTTTAAGCCAGAGAAAAAATCACATATTCTAAGGGTAGTTATTGACGGAGAAGATACTTCTTTGGATACCTGTTCCAAAATAAGCAGGGAGCTTTCCAAATGGCTTGATAACCATGAAGATGAAATAAAATGTAAAACTTATTCTTTTGAAGTTTCAAGCCCAGGGCCTGAAAAAAAATTAGTTTCAGAAGAAGATTTTAAAAAATGTTTAAATAAACTTGTATATTTTGAAACAAAATCTAAAGCAGCAGATGGCAGAAAACGTTATAAAGGAAAAGTTTTATCCTGTGAAAATGGTGTTATCCACATATACACAAAAGAAGAAAGTGCAGAATTTGATATTATTATTTCAGATATAGCAAAAGCAAGAATTGAATATGAGTTTTAGGAGGAATAATGAGCAGTAGTAAAGAAATTATTAAAAATATTGAAGATTTAGGCAGAGAAAAAGGTATTTCAAGAGAAATATTATCAGAAGCGTTACATGAAGCTATTATTGCTGCCACTGTTAAAAAAATTGGTAAATATTTAGAACCAGAAGTAACTGTTGATTTAGATAGAGGGCTTATAAACATCTTAATACCTAAAGAAGTTTCTGAAACAAAAGTGAGCAATTGGTATGAGATTACAGTAGAAGAAGCAAAAGCGTATAAAGATGACCCACAATATGGAGATATTTTAATGGTGCCTACTACTCTTGATGCGTTAGGCAGACAGTCTGCACTTGTGGCAAAACAAAAATTAATAGAAAAATTAAAAGAAGCTGAAAAACAAGTTGTTTTAGATGATTTCCAAAATAAAATAGGAGAAATTGTAAACGGAACAATTTTAAAAACTGATAGAGATAATATTGTTATAAATATTGGTAAAATAGAAGCTATTCTTCCTAAAAAAGAAACAATTCCTGGGGAATTTTTTAATAGAAATGATTATGTTCGTGCATTGTTATTAGATATTAAACTTGTTAAAGGCTGGCCACAGCTTGTGCTTTCAAGGTCGCACCCTAATTTCTTAAAAAAATTATTTGAAGCAGAAATACCAGAAGTTTTTGAAGGTATGATTGAAGTAAAAGGTGCAGCAAGAGAACCAGGAGATAGAGCAAAAGTTGCAGTTTATTCTACTAACTCAAGTATTGACCCTGTTGGTGCTTGTATTGGTGTAAAAGGTGCAAGAATATCTACTATTTCTGATGAACTAAAAAAAGAAAAAATAGATGTTATTGAATGGTCGCAAGACCCTGTTAAATATGTTTGCAATGCAATTAGCCCTGCAAATGTATTATTAACTAATATTATTGAAGATGATAAAACTATTGAAATTGTTGTTCCTGATGACCAACTTTCCCTTGCTATTGGTAAAAAAGGCCAAAATGTTCGTTTAGCTGCTATTTTAACAGAATGGCGTTTAGATGTATTAAAAGAAAGCGAATATAACGAAATTAGAGCAAGCAGATTAGAAGAACAAGAACAAGAATTAAAAACATTTTATGAGCTTTATAATTTAGAAAATTTAGAAGCATTAGACCACACTATGATAGCTAAATTAAGGGAACGTGGTATTGATGATTTAGAAAAATTATCTAGTGCTAGTGTAGATGAAATTGTTGCTGCACTAGAAATATCTGAAGATATGGCAGTGGGTGTTTTAAATGCAGCTATTGATTACTTAACTGCTAAATTAGAAGAATTTGATGATGATGAGGCGTAGGACGGTTTTATTTGTCTAAGCCAAAAAATATAAGAACTTGTGCATTTTGTGGGCAAAAAGAGCATAAATCACATTTTTTAAGAATATTGTTACCAACATTAAAATTTGATTTATTGCAAAAAGAAAATAGTCGTAGTTTTTATGTATGCCAAAACATAAAATGCATAAGTAAAGTTTTAAAAAAGAAGTCTGTAAATAAGTTTATTGATAATATAGACTATAATATTTTATATAATAATATGATAGCTAATATAAAGCTAACATTATCATACTTCATTACTAATTTATTTAATAATGGAAGTTATAATGAAAATAGTAGTAATATAACATTATGTAAAAATAATACGACTTCAAATAATGAAAACATAATAATGGTTAGTGATATTTTATATAATGGTTACAAAACTAAATGTAATATAGAAAACAAAAAAATAGCTGACCTTTTATTAAATTATAAAAATATAATTACATATATAGACGGTTTGAATGGAGAATTAGATGGCAGTAAAAAAAGTTAAAGATGTAGCAAAAAATGCAGGCATAAGTGTTGAAGAAACACTTAAAACATTAAAATCTTTTGGAATTACAGTATCTAGTGGGGAAGATAATGTAAAAGATGAAGATATAACAAAAGCTGGGCTTGATAAAAAACATAATCAAGTTGATAAAAAACGTCAAGAAATGCTTCAAAAAGCAAGAGAACGATTTAAAAAAGGTGTAAAAATTAAAGAAGTTATTGTAACTGATAAAGGTAACACTTCTCAAAGCGCTACAAATCGTAATAAAATTGATATAAAAGAAGAACTTCAAAAACGTAAACAACAACTAAATCAGCAATTAAATAAAGTAGATACTGAACGTGAAATTTATAATAAAGAACGTGCAGAAAAAAATAACCAGCCTGCAAAAACTGAAAAAACTGATATTGCCACAGAACCTAATAATGCCCCTATAATAAAAGAAACTGTTACTAAAGATAAAGAAACTACAAAAGTTACAGAAAATGCTCCTATTCAAAATAACCAAAAACAAGAACAGCCTAAACAGGAAAATAAACAGCATAACAAAAACCAAGATCGTTCTAAAGATAATGACCGTAACAAAAACCAAGATAAAAGGGATAAAGACCGTCAAAAAGACTTTAAAAAAGACGACCGTAAAGATAAACCTTTTAATAAAGACAGAAATAAACAAAACGATAAAGATAAAAACTTTAATAGAGATAAAAACGATAAAGGGGACAAACCTTTTAATAAAGATAGAAATGATAAAAGGTTCTCTCAAGATAAAGACAGCCAAAACGATAAACACCGTGATAATAAAGGTGGCAGGCCTTCTCAATCTAACCAATCTAGAATCAGCAGTACTGAAAATGTGTTTATGACTGATGATGATAGAAAACGTATTGTTAAAAAGAAAGAAGACGAAAATAAAGATAAAGAAAAAGAAAATAAAAAACCAAAAAATAAAAAGGACGGTAAACGTTCTAAAAGCTGGATGAAAACTATTAATGAAGGTATGGATGAATTAACAATAGAAAGTGAAGTAGAGAACACTCCTACTATTTCATCTAATATTGATATATCTGATTTATTAGATGTGGACCCAGACAGACAACCTAAAAATAACAATTTTTCTAAAAATAAACATAATAAGAAAAACCATAAAAAACAAGATAATAGTAAAGCACAGGTAAAAGCCTTTGTTCGCCCTGAAAAAGTGGAAATAGGAGAATATATTGTTATTTCAGAATTTGGTGCTTTAATAGGTGTAAAAACAACAGAGCTTATTAAAAAACTTTTTGGCATGGGGATTATGGCTAGTGTAAATCAGTCCATTGATGCAGAAAGTGCACAGTTACTTGGGTTAGAATATGGTGTTGATGTATCTGTTAAAGTTATTACAGAAGATGACCTTTTACCAGTTTATGAAGATAAAGAGGAAGAATTAGAAAAACGTCCACCGATTGTTACAGTTATGGGGCACGTTGACCATGGTAAAACATCATTATTAGATGCTATTCGTTCCACAAGTGTAGTTTCAGGGGAAGCAGGTGGTATTACTCAGCATATAGGTGCTTACGAAGTAGAATGTAGCAACGGAACAGTTACATTTTTAGATACTCCAGGCCATGAGGCGTTTACTACACTTCGTGCAAGGGGTGCTTTATTAACAGATATTGTTATATTAGTTGTTGCAGCAGATGACGGAGTAAAACCACAAACAAAAGAGGCTATTGACCATGCTAAAGCAGCAGGTGTTCGTATTGTTGTAGCTATTAACAAAATAGATAAAGACGGTGCTAACCCTGATAGAGTAAAACAGCAGTTAGCAGAACACGGCATTATTTCAGAAGAATGGGGAGGGGACTATCAATTCCAAGAAATATCTGCCAAAAAACGTTTACATATTGATGATTTACTTGATAGAGTTTTACTTGAAGCTGAAATGCTTGATTTAAAAGGTAATCCACATAGGCCGGCAGAAGGTGTTGTTATTGAAAGCCGTCTTGATAAACAAAAAGGCCCTGTTGCAACAGTGCTTGTGAAAAATGGAACATTAAGAAAAGGGGATACATTTATATCAGGTTCTCAATTTGGTAAAGTTAGAGCAATGTTTAACTATAAAGGTTTATCCATAAAAGAGGCAGGACTTTCTATTCCTGCAGAAGTTATGGGTTTTAGTGAATTACCTGAAGCTGGTGAAAAATTTATAGTAACAGATGAAAAAACAGCAAAACAAGTTACTGAATTAAGAGCACAAATAGCAAAAGAACAGCAAATGGCTGATAGAGGAAAACTTTCTTTAGCTGATTTCTTTAGCAAAATGAAAGAAGGTGAATTAAAAGAATTAAATATTGTATTAAAAGCAGATGCTCAAGGCTCTTTAGAAGCACTTTCTGCATCACTTTTAAAACTTTCTAATAAAGAAGTAAAAGTTAATATTATCCATGACGGAATAGGTGCAATTAATGAATCAGATGTTTCGCTTGCTGTTGCATCTAATGCTATTATAATAGGTTTTAATGTTCGCCCTGATGCTAAAGCAAAACAGGCAGCAGAAAGAGAAAAAGTGGATATTGAACTTTACTCTGTAATATATAAAGCTATTGATGATGTTAAACTTGCCCTTGAAGGTTTACTATCTCCTGAAATGAAAGAAAACATTATAGGCCATGTGGAAATACGTCAAATCTTTTCTGCACCAAAAGTTGGTAAAATTGCCGGTTGTTTTGTAACTGACGGTAAAGTAACTAGGAACTCAAGTGTCAGAGTTATTAGAGATTCTATTGTTATTTTTGATGGTAAATTAAGCTCTTTAAAACGCTTTACTGATGATGTTAGGGAAGTTGTTTCTGGTTATGAATGTGGCTTAACTATTGATAAATATCAAGATATTAAAGAAAACGATGTTCTTGAAGTATATGAAGTTGTAGAAGAAAAAAGAACATTAGAAGATGTAGAAAAAGCAGAAAAAGAGAAAGAGCAATAGTATGCAGGAAACATTAAGGACAAAACGTGTATCTGAATTAATAAGGCAGGAAGTTGCACGAGTTATAAGAGATAGCGTTCATGACCCAAAAGTAAAAGATGTTGTTATAACTATGGTAAAAGTTAGTGTAGATTTAGATTTGGCTAAAATATACTGGACAACATATAATACTGATGCTGTAAAAGGAATACAAGGTGGGCTTGAACGTTCTGCTGGGTTTATTCGGAAAGAAATTTTAAAATCTGTCCGGATGAAAAAAGTCCCAAAATTAGAATTTGTTATAGATGATTCTAAACATCAGGCTGATAAAATTGATAGTTTATTAAGTCTTATAGAAAAGGAAGACCATGAATAATGAATGGTGTTATTAACGTTTATAAAGAAGCAGGTGTTACATCTTTTGACGTTGTAGCACAAGTTAGAAAACTACTTCATGTTTCAAAATGTGGACATTTAGGCACATTAGACCCTATGGCAGAAGGTGTTTTGCCTATATGCGTTGGGTATGCCACTAGGTTTTCTGACTTTTTATCAAGTGTAGATAAAGAATATATTGCTGAATTTAAACTAGGGGAGAAAAGCCCAAGTTATGATAACACTTCAAAAGATATAGAAAAAGTATCTGATAAAGTAGTATTAGAAGAAGAAATTATTAAAAACCTATCATTATTACAAGGGGTTGTTAGCTTAAAAGTCCCTGCTTTTTCTGCTAAAAAAATAAATGGTGTAAGAGCCTATAAGTTAGCAAGAAAAGGGGAAATAGAAGATGCTGGAATAAGGGAAATGGATATATATTCCATTGAACTATTAAACTACCAATACCCATTAGGTATAATAAAAGTAAGCTGTGGAAAAGGCACATATATAAGAAGTATTATAAACACACTAGGTGAAAACTTAGAAACAGGTGCTTTAATGACAGGTTTAATCCGTTCTGCCAATGGTATATTTAAAGTAAATAACGCATATAAAATATCACAGCTTGAAGAAATGGTAAAAGATAATACTATAAATAAAGCTATTGTGCCTGTATATGAGCTTTTAGATTTTGGTAGGGCAGTAGTAAAAAATAATATAGTAAAACAAATTAGAAATGGTATTTCTCCTGATAAAACATCCTTTTTATCACTTCCTATTGAACATAGTGGCGAATACTTTTTTATAATGGATTCAAAAGGTAACCTTATTGCCCTTGCAAGCCGTTGTGAAAATTCTGAATATCCTTTAAAACTGAAAATCGTTATTAATTAAGCAAAACTTATAATGATTACTATTTTTATGAAGAAATTATGTTTTTAAATATATGCTTTTTTGACAGTATATTATTTATGTGATAATTTCATATATATTTTTCATAAGGAGGATATAATATGAAATTATTTAAACTTTTAAATGTTTCAGTTTTTGTTTTAGGTTTTGCTGTATTATCATTTGCTTCTGACCATACAACAGTTATA
>CALADT010000244.1 GCA_937890655.1 uncultured Mucispirillum sp.
TATAATACACTAAAGCAACTTGATATTCTTCAATCATCTTTAAATACTTGTCTATATTTTTTCCAGTTCCATCAACATTAATTCCAACGATAAAAGTATTACACATTATTTCTTCTCCATTTTATTTTTTTCTGCTAATAGTATTTATAGTTTATTTGCAATATATTATATACATTACAATATTTTATTTAATTATTATATATTTATTTTATATTTAGTCAAGTGTTTTCTGTAAATTTTAGTTTAATATATTTTTAATAAATAATTTTATTTAAATCAGTAATTTACTATTAAAATATTATTAATACAAAACTTTATATTTTATCCTTTAATTTATTATATAAAACATAAGTGTCAAATAATGTCGTTTAGTAATTTTTTATATTATACTTATTTGCTTAAATACTTTTGACTGATTTTATGGAGTAGTAACTGTATTACTTAAGATATATATTATTATATTTTATGAAAATAACTATTTAATTACATTAATAGTAAACAATATACTAGTAATATATATTAACATATAAAAAAAGGGGAACAACGTTCCCCTATAATTAGAAAATATTAAAATTAAAATTAATTTTTTTCTTTTTTTGCAACATATTTTACTTTTTCAATTAATTTAATTTCGCCGCCTGCTTTAGTGATTTTTTCTTCAGCAGATTTAGAAACTTTTTCAACTTCAAAAGTAAGTTTTTTAGTAAAGTCGCCTTCGCCTAAAATTTTGATACCATCTTTATTGCAGTGAACTAAATTTCTTGCTTTTAATGATTCAGCATTAACTACTTCACCTGCTTCAAAACGTTCTTCAATATCACATAAGTTTACAATTTCATAAACTGTTGCAAACCTTGCATTATTGAAACCTCTTTTTGGGATACGACGGATTAAAGGCATTTGACCGCCTTCAAAACCTTGTCTTACCTGACCACTTTTTCTAGCGTTTTGACCTTTGTTACCACGGCCACCTGTTGTGCCTTGGCCACTACCTGTTCCTCTACCTCTACGTTTACGGTCCTTATTAGCACCACGTCCTGGTCTAAGTTCATTAAGTTGCATGAATTTCTCCTAAATTAATGACTTACTCGCTTTTCTCTTACGCAAGCCATTATTAATAATTAACTATATAAGTTAATAAAATAATGGGGGAATGAACCCCCTATTATTATTTTTGTTTGTTAATGATTTCTGAAATCTCAAGACCACGAGCAGATGCTACTTGGTCTAAAGTTCTCATATTTTTGAAGCCTTCCATAGCTGCATATAATGAGTTATATGGATTTCTGCTTCTTACGGATTTACATAAGATATTATGGATACCTGCAAGTTCAAATAAAGAACGAACAGCACCACCAGCAATAATACCTGTACCAGAAGCAGCAGGTTTCATAATGATTTCACTTGCACCAAATTTACCTATAATTTCATGAGGTATAGAACCTTTAGATATAGGTATTGATACCATATTTTTCTTAGCATTATCCATTGCTTTACGTATAGCATCAGGCACTTCTCTTGCTTTACCATGACCTATACCAACGTTACCTTCGTGGTCTCCTACAACTACAAGGGCTGTAAATTTGAATATACGTCCACCTTTAACAACTTTTGTAACTCTGCCAATGTGAACAACTTTATCAGATAATTGTTTTTCTTCTATACTCAAAACAAACCCCCTATTATAACTCAAGACCGGCTTCACGAGCACCGTCTGCTACTGCTTTTATTTTACCGTGATATATAAAGCCACCTCTATCAAATACAACTGCTGATATGCCTTTTTCTTTAGCACGTTTACCAACAGTAGTCCCAATAGTTTTTGCAACTTCAACATTTAATTTACCACCAAATTTTGAACGGAACTCTTTTTCAAGAGAGCTTGCTGAAACTATTGTTTCCCCAGTTTTATCATTGATAACCTGAGCATATATATTAGTGTTACTTTTAAATACAGCAAGACGTGGACGAGCTTCTGTTCCACGGATTTTTTTTCTTAATCTGGCATGACGTTTAATACGTCCTTCAGCTTTACTTAATCTACTCACTATCTGCTCTCCTTATTTTTTACCAGATTTGCCGGCTTTCATGGCTACATATTCGCCTGCATAACGGATACCTTTACCTTTATATGGTTCTGGTTTTCTTATTTTACGAATATTTGCAGCTACTTGACCAACAAGCTGTTTATCAATACCTTTGACAGATATTTTTGTATTTCCATCAACTGAAAATTCAATGCCCTCAGGTGCTTTGAATATTACAGGGTGAGAAAAACCCATTGCTAAGTCTAAGTCTTTACCTTTCATAGCAACTTTATAACCTACACCAATAATTTCAAGGTTTTTTACAAAACCGTTTGTAACACCTTCTATCATATTTGCAATAAGAGTTCTATAAAGACCATGTTTTTGTCTTAAATCGTTAGAACCATCTGCACATGATAATACTAATTGTTCGCCATCTTGTTTTACTAAAATACCTTCAGATATTTCTTGAGATAGCTTTCCTTTAGGACCTTCTACTTTAACAAGAGATCCTTCAATAATAACTTTAACGCCCGCCGGAACAGTAATCGGTGTTTTACCGATACGAGATACTTTGTGTTTCGGCTCTTGGGTTTCTTGACTTACTTTTGCCATTTTTACACTCCAATTACCAAATTTGACAGAGATATTCGCCGCCTACTTTTTCATTAAGGCATTGTTTCACTGTTTTAATTCCAGCAGATGTAGATATGATACCGTTACCTAAACCACCTAAAACTAATGTTAAGTTTTTAGTATTAACATATACACGTCTTCCTGGTTTTGATATACGTTTTAAACCACGAATAACAGATTCGTTCATATCGTTATATTTTAAGTAAACAATAATATCTTTTTTATTACCGTTTGTAACAACTCTGTAATTTTTTATATAACCTTCATCTTTAAAGATAGTTGCAATACTTTCTTTTATTTTAGAATAAGGTATTGAAACCTCTGAATGCTTAACCATCAATGCGTTACGCATACGAGCAAGCATATCAGCAATAGGGTCAGTTAATCTCATTTGACTGCTCCTCCATTCTACCAGCTTGACTTGCGAACGCCTGGTATATCACCATTTAACGCAAGTTTACGGAAACACATACGGCACATATTAAACCGTCTCATAAAAGCACGTGGACGACCACAAAGTGGGCATCTATTATTTTTACGCACTTGAAATTTCTTTTTCTCAAAAGCACTATTATACTTCGCAGTAGTAGCCATCTATTCCTCCTACTTAAGCGAATGGCATACCGAGAGCTTTAAGCAGTTCTCTGCCTTCCTCATCAGTTTTAGCCGAAGTTGTGATAATAACATCTAATCCACGTACTTTATCTATTTTATCATAATCAATTTCCGGGAAGATAATCTGTTCTTTAACGCCCATTGCATAATTGCCACGACCATCAAATGACTTAGGGTTTACACCTTTAAAGTCACGAACTCTGGCAAGAGCAATATTGAAAAAGCGTTGTAAAAATTCATACATAGTGTCATGACGTAAAGTAACTTTACAGCCTATTGCTTGACCTTCACGAATTTTAAAACCTGCAATAGATTTTTTAGCTCTTGTAACCACTGGTTTTTGACCAGCGATTTTAGTCATATCACTTAGTGCATGTTCAAGAACTTTTGCATTTGCAGCTGCTTCACCTACACCCATATTAAGAACAACTTTTTCAACTACTGGTACTTGGTTAATGTTTTTGTATGAAAAAGTTTTCATCATATGTGGGACAACTTCTTTGAGATATTTCTCTTTTAATTCTGTCATGTTTCCACCTAAGCCTTGTCAATAACTTCATTGCATTTTTTGCAATAGCGTGTTTTTTTACCATTATCTAAAACTTTAATACCAAGACGAACACCTTTTTGGCATTTTGGACAATGATACATAACTTTTGAGATATCAAGTGGCATATTTTTTTCAACAATACCACCATCAGGGTTAGTTTGGTTAGGACGAGTATGACGTTTTACAACGTTTACATTTTCAACAACCACTTTACCTTTTTCTCTATCTAATCCAATAATTTTGGATACAGTTTTTTTGTCTCTCCCAGATATAACAACTACTGGGTCATTTTTTCTAAGTTTATATTTTATAGGCATTGTTATCTCCTATAATACTTCAGGTGCCATAGAAACGATTTTAAGGAATCCTTTACCCCTTAATTCTCTGGCAACTGGCCCGAAAACGCGCGTACCTATTGGTTCGTTTTGTTTGTTTAATAAAACTGCTGCGTTATCGTCAAATTTTATATATGTTCCATCTGCACGGCGTTTTTCTTTAGCTGTTCTAACTACAACAGCACGAACAACCGCACCTTTTTTAATATTACTATCAGGGCTAGCTTCTTTAACACTTGCCACAATAATATCACCTACTTTACCGTAGCGTTTACGTGAACCACCGATAACTTTAATAGTCATGATTTCTCTAGCACCTGAGTTATCAGCAACTGTTAAACGTGATTGTACTTGAACCATTAAACAGTCTCCCCGCCTGCAGATTCAACAGAACGAGTTATTATGCTGTCGAGTCTCCAACGCTTATTTTTACTAAGTGGTCTTGTTTCAATAATTTGAACAAAATCACCTATTCTTGCAGTATTTTCTTCATCATGAACAAAGAAAGTTTTACTACGTTTGATGAATTTTTTATACATTGGATGCAGGATTTGACGTTCTACTTTAACAGTAACAGTCTTCTGCATCTTGTCACTTACCACGATTCCGCGGCGAACTTTCCTACGTCCTCTATTTTCCATTTGCAACCTCTTGATTACGACGCTCAGTTAAAATAGTTTTAATACGAGCGATATCTTTGCGAGTTTGTTTTATTTTAGAAGTATCTTCAAGCTCGCCTGTTGAAAGTTTGAAACGGAGACGAAAAGAATCTTCTCTAAGTTCCATTTCTTTTTTCATTAATTCTTCTGTGCTTAATTTACGAAATTCAGTTGCTTTCACTATTTCACCTCATCAGCAGCTGCTCTTGTAATTACTTTGCATTTAACAGGTAATTTATGAGCTGCACGGCGGAATGCTTCTCTAGCTAAAGCTTCATCAACACCACCGATTTCATATAACACTGTTCCTTCTTTAATAGGAGCTACATATCCTTCAAGAGGACCTTTACCTTTACCCATACGAACTTCAGCAGGGCGTTTAGTAATTGGTTTGTGAGGGAATATTCTAATTACAACATCACCACCACGTTTTAAGTAACGGTTGATTGCAATACGAGCCGATTCTATTTGACGGCTAGTTATTTTTGCTTTTCCTTCACTTACTAAACCGAAATCACCGTAAACTACAGTATTACCTTTTTGGGCTTTACCTTTAATACGGCCTTTAAACATTTTGCGGTATTTGGTTTTCTTTGGCATTAACATGATTATTCTGCCCCCTTGCCGCTTCTGTCTTCAAGGATTTCACCAGTGAATATCCATACTTTTACGCCTATGATACCATAAGCTGTAAGTGCTTCTGCTGTGCCATAATCAATAGCTGCACGAAGTGTTTGAAGAGGAACGCGTCCTTTAATATACCATTCGCTGCGTGCAATATCTGCACCAGCAAGCCTGCCACCACACATAACTTTGATACCTAATGCACCAGATTTAAGTGTTTGTAAAACGGCTTTTTTCATTGCTCTTCTAAAAGCTACACGGCGAATAAGTTGTTGAGCAATAGAGTCTGCAACTAATGCAGCATCAAGCTCAGGTTTTTTTACTTCGCGTATAACAAGAAGAACTTCTGCTTCAGTAAATCTTTTAAGCTCATTTTTAAGCTTTTCAATTTCAGCACCTTTCTTACCAATAACAATACCCGGACGGCTTGTATTTAGTGTAACTCTGATTTTAGAGCTCATACGCTCAATACCGATTTGTGCTATGCCTGCTTGAGTTAAGCGTTTTCTTAAAAACTGACGAATTCTAATATCTTCAATTAAGTTTTGGCTGTATTCTTTTTTGTTAGAATACCATACAGAATTCCAGTTTTTATTAATGCCTAACCTAAAACCATTAGGATTAACCTTCTGTCCCACTATTTCACCTCCGTTATTTCTTGTAAGACTACTTTAATATGAGTAGTCGGTTTACGGATAAGAGATGCTCTACCATATGCACGAGGAGTAAACCTCTTCATAGGAGCGCCCATTTCAACTCTAAGTACGCCTACTTTAAGACGGGTCACATCACGAACACCATTGTTTTCTTCAGCATTTGCCATAGCAGATTTAATAACTTTTGCAAGCACTGCTGCTGCTTTACGAGGAGTAAATTTTAAGATAGCCATAGCTTCTTCTACTTGTTTACCTCTAACTAATTCTGCCACTTCACGAGTTCTTCGTGTGGATACCCGAACGTACTTTGCTACTGCCCTGTAACCCGGTTCTAATTCAACTTGTTTTTTTCTTCTGTTGCGAACGGGTTTAGATACTGGTCCTGTTGTTTTAACATCCATACGTCTTACCTTTTGACCTTTTTATCATCTTTCTTATGACCACGAAAAGTTCTAGTCAAAGAAAATTCACCTAACTTATGACCCACCATATTTTCTGTAACATATACTGGGATAAATTTATTTCCATTATGAACAGCAAATGTTAAGCCTATCATATCTGGCACGATAGTGCTTCTACGAGACCAAGTTTTAATAACTTGTTTGCTGTTAGTTTCCTTAGCTTCTTTCACCTTTTTTTCAACATGTGCGTCTATAAAAGGCCCTTTTTTAAGCGATCTTGGCACTGTTTCCTCCTACCATGCTATCTTTTAGACACGATATACTTATTAGATGGTTTATTTTTCTTACGTGTTTTGTAACCTTTAGTCGGTTTACCCCAAGGTGTAGTAGGGTGACGGCCACCACTTGTTCTACCTTCACCACCACCCATAGGGTGATCAACTGGGTTCATTGCAACACCACGAACAGTAGGTCTAACGCCTTTCCAACGTTTTCTACCTGCTTTACCAATTTTTAAGTTTTCATGTTCTTGGTTAGATACTTGTCCAATAGTAGCTTTACATTCAGCTTTTACAAGCCTAATTTCGCCAGATGGGAGACGCACGTGGCAATATTCTCCTTCTTTAGCAAGTAATTGTGCATAAGAACCTGCAGAACGTGCTAACTGCCCGCCTTTTCCAGGTCTTAACTCTACATTATGGATAACTGTACCCACTGGCATATCTTTTAATGCCATAGCATGTCCAGCTTTAATATCTGCGCCTTCACCACTTTGGATTATATCACCAACTTTTAATGATATAGGTGCAACTATATAACGTTTTTCACCGTCTTTATATACAACTAATGCAATACGAGCTGAACGGTTAGGATCATACTCTATTGTTTTTACAGTAGCTGGAATACCGTCTTTATTTCTTTTAAAATCAATAATACGGTATAATCTTTTATTACCACCGCCTTGATGACGGACAGTTATACGGCCTCTATTGTTACGACCGCCTTTTGATTTAATAACTGTTGTAAGCGATTTTTCTGGTACAGAAGATGTGATATCTGCATAATCGCTGTTTGTTCTAAAACGTACGCCTTTTGACGTAGGTTTAAAGGTTTTAATACCCATTAATCACTCTCCTACTACATGATATCAAGCGATTCGCCCTCTTTAAGAGTAACGATAGCTTTTTTCCAATCATTTCTTCTGCCAACTGTTTTACCAAAGCGTTTTTCTTTACCTTTAAAGTTTGCAGTTCTAACGTGTGCAACTTTAACATTAAAGAATTCTTCCACTGCCTCTTTAATTTGAGTTTTAGTAGCTTCAGTATGGACTTGGAAAACGATTTTTGCTTCCACTAAACCTTCTGCTGCATTATCCATTTGCTCTTTAGTAGCGCTTTTGTCTAATTTTGCAACAGCATCAGATAACATTTTTCTGCTTACTGCATTTCTTTTAGTTTTAGAAGTTTCTGTTTTTTTATCTTTTGATAAAACAGCACGTCTAACTCTAGTATAAGCAGATTTTTTAGCATCTTCTTGTAGCATCATTGCTTTTTCAGTAAGAAAAGGTTTTCTTATAACATCATACTTAGTAATCATTACTCACCTTCCACTGCAACGCCTGTGGCTTTTTCAACCATAGGGAGACTGTTTTTGAGGAAAATTATTTTGTAAGAGTTCATAACATCATAAACGTTTAAGCCGTCTACATGTAAAATGTCAACATATGGAATATTGCTAAATGCTCTAGCAACTTTCTCATCAATTACGTCAACAACAATAAGAACTCGTCTGTTAGCGTTGAAAGCTTTTAATATTTCAACTGCTTCTTTTGTTTTGCCATTTTCTACAAAAAGGTTGTCTAAAACCACAACAGCACCAGCTTCATATTTAGCATGAATAGCGCTTTTTAATGCGTTTTTAACCTTTTTCTTAGGCATAGAATAAGAATAATCTCTAGGTTGTGGGCCAAATATAGTGCCACCACCTCTCCATAATGGAGACCTTGAAGAACCGGCTCTTGCTCTACCTGTTCCTTTTTGTCTCCATGGTTTTCTACCACCACCGGAAACTAAACCCTTAGTCTTAGTAGCATGTGTCCCTGCTCTTCTGCAAGCAAGTTGCATTTTAACTACTTCATGGATTAAAACAGTATTTACTGGATAATCAAGTATAGCATCATGCAATTCAGCTGTTCCGACTTTTGAGTTTTTCACATCAAATACATCAATTTTTGCCATTAGATTTCCTCTAAATTTTTTCACACATACCAGATAGGATATCCTGATATATGTACTTGTGCATAAAAGGCTTATTAGCTTATCGCACAAATCTTTTATATTTAAGGTATTTCTACCTATAATTAACTATTATATATAACATTTACCTATTTTGAACATAGATATATGTATAACGCAAATATGCGTGGATAGATACTTTTGCATATTTTTAAATAAATATCAAGTGTTTTTTTTAGTTTTTATAATTTTTTTTCATGAGTAATAACATAAGTTATTTTGATAGAAGATAATTGCATGTTCCACTATTTAACATGTATAACTTTATATTATATATTATTCATTATAAATATATAATTCTTATATTATTATAACATTATATAAAATATTATAAAGTATTATTTAACTTCTTTTTTACATCTTCTTTTGTTCTAAATTTACAATCTTCATCATTTAAACATAATATTTCTTTTATTTTTTCACAAGTCTCTGTAATTATATCTTCTCTTGTATTATTCCATGTTTTATCTTCATTATTATCGTTCTTCCATTTGATTTGTAATTTCGTTGCGTTATTGTCTCTAATTACACATATGTTTATTGATTTTTCTTTATCCTTATTTTCCATAGTTACAAGAAAGTTATTCTTTCTATCATCTTCATAGTAAAAAGAAATATTATTCTCAAAAGATAATCTTATTATTTCCAAATATAAAGAATATTTTTTTACATTATATTTTCCATTTGGTATTCTAAGTAATACTTCATCTCTACCATTACTGCCCATTCTATATGACCATTTAAATTTATTAAAAACTTCTGGATATGCTATAAAACAGTAACGCCAATCATTTTCCTTTATATTATCTATATTATCCATTATTATTTTATTTAATATATCTTCTACATTAATGTTATTGTCATTTGATATGTTATTAATATCTACTTTATCTAATAATTGATATATAACTCTAATTTGGTTTTTATATATTTCAATCATTTCGTTTTTATATATTTCAATCATTTCTTTTTTAATAATATTTAATAATAAATTTTTAAAACTATCATCTCTTGAACAATTTTCTACACATAATGATTTAAACCAATTAATTAAAAGTAATCTATAATCACCATAACATAACATTGCTCGCCTTAATAAATCACCTTTGTCTTTTAATACTTGATTATTAAATATAGTTGCTATTTTTAATACGTATTCTTTAAATAAACCTATATCAAAATCACAATTATATACTTCTTCTAATAAAAATGTTTGTATTTCTGTTATATTATTTATATCTGTTATATTATTTATATATGTATAAATATCATCATGTTGTTTTTTTAACATTGAATAATATATAGCAGACCCAATTTGACCAGAAAAATATTTTAATTTTCTTTCTGCTTCTTCTATTTCTTTTTTATAGCCTTTATTTATCATTAAGTGTGCTTTTATACATTCTTCTTTTATTTGATATGTAGAAAAACCTTTTAATTTTTTATCTCTAATTTCAGCTCTAGCAAAATATTTTAATAAATTAAATGGTTCTACACTATTTTTTTCTTCATATTTTTTATTAGCAAAATCATTTATAAAATTTAATATCCATTCTTTAAAACATTCTTGATTTATCTTTTCTACATCATCTTCATCTAATAAATATTTACTTATTACATGAAACCATATTTTATTTTTATATGTTGGCTTTTTTATAGCTTCTTTTAAATAATTATAAACATTTTCTTCTTTTTTATCACTAATAATATAATTAAATGTATTTCTTATAAGCCTTAATATGTTATATAATACATTTGCTTCATCTGATTTATCTGTTGTATCTGTTATATCTTGACTATCTTTTTCTTTATTATCTTTTTTTACTATTATACATTTTTCTTTATCATATGCTATATTATAAATCCAAGATATACCATTTACTGTATGTTCTTTTATATTATAATTAGTTAATACTATATCAAAGAAATTTAAGAAATATTCATTATAAGTTATTATATTTTCTCCTGATATTTCTGTTTTATTTTCTTTTGATATTTCCCATATTGCATCTGACCATTCAGTATCAAGTTTATTATAAAAATCTTTTATATCAATTCTATTTTCTTCACTTTCAATTTCTGTAAAATATTTTTTTCCTTTTTCATCTTTACTATATGAATCTATAATATCCACAAATTTAGATTTAAAATTTTCAAAAACAGTTAACTGCCTGCCTCTAGCGTTTAATTTAATATATAAGTCATCTTCCTTGCCTAAATCTTCAATACCTGTAAAATAAAAAAATAATCTATCACTTTTTAGTAACTCTCTTAACTTTTCTTCTTTTCCATCAAATTTTTTACATATATCTTCTAATGTAGTAATAGCACCTATAACAGATGGATCATATATCCAAGAATAAATAAACCATGAATAGTCTGTAATAATATCTTTAAGTGAACAGTCTGATTTATCTCTTTCTGATTTATCTCTCTGTTTATAATCTGCAATAATTTCATCTCTGTATTCTACTAGTTTAGAAAAAAAATCTTTTGTTGTTGTTCTAGCCACATATGAGAATTTTGTTAAAATGTCAGTTTTTTCCTCACATTGAGAAAAAGCATAAATATGCAGTAAAAATAAAGTTGTTAGACGCTGTTGACCATCTAATGGGTAAAATTTGTCATTTTCTATTTTACCATATATATAAAATAAATTTAGTTCTTTCTTTTCGCCATCTAATAGACTTTTTATATCACCTAGAAAATTATTTCTTATTATTGTAGTTATATTATCATTACGCCCTTGTGCATAATCTCGCTGTATTCGTGGTATCTCTATTGCACATTTTTCAAGTAACTTTAATAATGTGTATTTATTGTTTTTATTTTCTATATTATCCATAAATTATTTCTCCTATTTTGCTGACTTAAAAAATTCATCTAATATAGTATATATTGCTTCTACATAATTATCTCTATCATTTTTTTCCCACCTATCCATATTAGTTACTTCTTTAGTATAATATTTAAAATATACATTTTTAGAACATATAGGGATAAATTCTCCCTTTTTATCAAATTCTAGTATACACTTTCTTTTTTCATTAAATGGTTTATTACTAAGTGTAATATTTGGTTTTTTAGGTAATAATGTTAAATTATATATATTATCAATATCAAAGTCTTCATCTTGATTATTTTCAGCAGTATTTTCGGGATTTGCTTGTTCTTGAGTGTCTGTATTACTATTATCTGCTTTTGCATGAATATGCTCTATATCCCACTTTTCTTCTTTGTATATATCAAATGGAAATCTATAATGTTTATTATCATTATTTATAAGTGAAGCAATATTGATTAATAAAAATAAGTTTTTTAAATATATTTTATCATAATCATTATAATTTATAGACTCAAAATTTTCCCTAGTTAAATCAAATGAATTATAAATTATATTTATT
>CALADT010000245.1 GCA_937890655.1 uncultured Mucispirillum sp.
ATATTATCGTTTAACCCAAAAGCAATTTCCCCTGCAAAGCGAGAACCCTCATCCATATCAAGCATTTTATATAAGAAATCCTGCCCTTTTTCTGCACGAGCTTCCACAACTTTACCTTTTTCAAACCTTAAAAATACATTTTTTGCTTCCACACCGTTATATGTTGTTGGAATATCAAATAATATTGTGCCTTCTGCACTATCTTCCACAGGGCTTGTGAAAACTTCACCGTCAGGCATATTTCTATAACCACAGCAGTTTTCCCATTTTCTGCCTTCCACATTTAATGTTAAATCAGTTTCTTTTCCTGTAATATGTAGTTTTTTTGTGCCTGTCATTCTTTTTACAATAGCTTTTTGGTCTGATTCTACTTTTTTCCATGCTGCAACAGGGTCATCTTCATTTAATTTACATGCTTCATAAACAAAAGCAGAGTATTCATCTAATGACATTTCAGCATCTTGAGCCATAGATTGGTTAGGGTATGGGCATAAAGACCACCTAAATTTACCCTCTAACTCTCTTTTATTCATAATTTCCCTAACAGGCAGTGCAGTTTTACGTATTAAAGCTATTTTGCTATGGTCTGCATTTGTTAATGATTTTGTATTAATAGTGGAATCTATATAAATATAAGCCGTCATTGTTTCAGCCTGCACCAAATCAAATTCTGGTAAATATGTAAGCTGTTCGTTGCTACCGTATTTTGCCATATATTCTTGGCTTTCTGGTAAAAAAAGGCGCAGGAACGGGTATGCACCAAGTTTGATAACTTCTTTATACATGGCCTTAATTAATGGTTCTGCAGAAGTTTCTGCTTTAATCTGCACCACATCACCTTTTTTTAAGTTAAGTGAATGATGTGTAATAAGTTTTGCTAATTTTTCTTCATATGATACATATTTCATATTGACCTCGTTAATAATAAATAATTCTTGAAAATAATTCGTTTTTCGTATATCCTAAATTATTCTATCATAATAATGCTTAAATAGTTTAAATTGTCAATGTATTTTAAAAGATATTTCATATTTAAGCTAATTTATACTTATTTTTGAGTAGGTTATGAGAAATATTTTTTTAATATTAATACTTTTTTTTGGGTTTATAAATAATACATTTGGAAAGGATATTATATCTTCTAATATAATTACGCCTGTTGAATT
>CALADT010000246.1 GCA_937890655.1 uncultured Mucispirillum sp.
GCTGGTAAAATAATGGGTAACGATTTTAAAGATGAGTTATTCCAAGCAGACTATATAGCAATTCTTGAAAGTAAAATAACTAAATTACAAGGAGAGGGTGTTCAGTTTGACCAAGCAAAACTTGCAGAAATTGTTGAAGTAATAAACAATGAAATTATTGATAAATATGCTGCTAAAACATCTGATGCTGAAAAATTTAAACAACTTGTAAAATCAGAAGAAGTAGCTAAAATTGTTGATAACTGTGTAGCACAAACTGAAGAATTAGGGGAACACTCTACACCATCGTTTTATATAAATGGTAAAAATATTTCTGGTTTTAAGTCTGAATTACTTTCTAATGAAATAGATAAAATTAAATAATCTTTAATATAATATGCCCCTGTTTATAAAGCAGGGGTATTTTATAAATTTTCTTATTTATCCACTTGTCAAATTAAAAATAATCTATTAAAATATACCAAATAGCTTAAAGGAAATAATATGGCGTTTATAAAAAAATTACCCCCTGATGTTGCTTCTAAAATAGCAGCTGGGGAAGTGGTTGAAAAACCATTTAATGTGGTAAAAGAATTAATAGAAAATTCATGTGATGCTGCTGCTAAAAAAATTGTTGTAGAAATAACAAATGGCGGCTTAAATCTTATAAAAATAACAGATGACGGTATTGGTATATCAAAAGATGATTTACCCCTTGCACTTGAACGGTTTGCCACAAGTAAAGCAGAAACTGTGGAAGATGTTTATTCTGCTAATACTTTTGGTTTTAGGGGGGAAGCCTTAGCTGCTATTTCATCAGTTAGTGATTTTAAAATTATTAGTGGGCAGGATAGTAAGGCTTATGAAATAAACAGTGTATTTGGAGAAGTAGGGCAACTTCGTCCTGCTGCTGCCATTAAAGGCACTATTATAGAAGCAGCAAAACTTTTTGAAAATCTACCAGCAAGAAGAAAATTTTTAAAAAGCTCTAAAAGTTTAGAAGGGGAAATACTTCGTCTTATAAAACATTTTTCCCTAATTAATTCCCATATAGATATATCACTTATTAGCGACGGAAAAGAACTTTACCATGCTTTTAGTAGTGAAGATATGCAAAACAGAGCTTCTAAAGTTTTTACAGGTAAAGCATTTGTTATGGGGAGTGCAGAATATAGTGGTAAAAAAGTAATAGCTTGTGCCACATTACCATCATCTAGTGATAGGTTAAAACGTGATGCTATTATAATAGGTGTAAACGGCAGGCTTATAAAAGATGCCAGTTTAGTGCAGGCAGTTATAAATTCATACCACAGGCTTATTCCTGACGGAAGATACCCATTAGCTGTAATAGATATTAGAATATCTCCAGATTTAGTAGACGCAAATGTTCACCCTGCGAAATTAGAAGTAAGGTTTTTAAATGCAGGGGAAATATTTTCTCTTGTTAGTGATGCTGTTGCATCATCATTTAAAGGCAAAGGTGTTAGTTCTACTTATTCTCAAGGGAATATAAATAATAGTCTTTCCATAGAAGAAAGTAGTAATTTAAGTGTCAGCGATACTGCTTTAATGGATAATAAAAAAAAAGAAAGCTCTATTATAAATTTTGTAAATAAAGATTATACTTATACTAATGATAACTTTAGTAGTATGAAAAGTGGTATTAGTAATATAAACCATAAAGAAAATAATCACCATGAATTTATACCAAAAGATACTAAAAGTTATGAAAATAATGTAAAAATGGATTATCCATTTTCTTTAGATAAAAAACTTGAAGAAAGTAGTTTTAATATAGAAGAAAAAGATATAGAAAACATAAAACAAGGGGATTCTTTAGAGGAGCGTGTTGTCCGTGGCGAATTTAGAGTTATAGGGCAGGTGGATAAAACATATATTATAATAGAAACTGAAAATAGAGAAATATTATTTATAGACCAGCATGTGGCTCATGAAAGAATCCTTTTTGAAAAATTGCAGGCAGAAAGCCAGCAGAAACCAAAACCTTCTATTGTGTTACATGAACCACTAAATGTTGTATTAACTGATGAAATAGTGGAACAGATTGATAAATATAAGGTTTTAATAGAATCATTTGGTTATGGTTATAATATATGTGGTATTGATAAAGTGGATATTATACGTATCCCATACCATATGGTAAGAAAAAATATTGCAAAAGAGTTTACTCAAATAGTGGTAGATTTATGTTTAACAGGTAAATCAAAACAAGAAGAAGCACCACGAGCAATGCTTTCTTGTAAATCTGCTATTAAAGCAGGGGATACTTTAACTTTAGGGGAAATGGAATACCTTGTAACACTATTATTTAATACAAGTAATTTCGGCACATGCCCACATGGTAGACCTATTATTTATATGATGCATATGGATGAACTTGCAAGGAAATTTTATAGATGATAATTCCTATTATTACAGGGCCTACATCATCAGGCAAAAGTAGTATTGCATATAATGTTGGGCTTATTACAAATAAAATAGAAGTTATTAGTGCAGACGCTTTTCAAGTATATAAATGGCTAAATATAGGCACTGCAAAAATAAGTTTACAAGAACGAGAAAAAGTTACTCACCATTTAATAGATATTATGGAGCCAAATATTCCTTATTCTGCTGGTATATTTGTGGAGCAGGCAGAAAAATTAATTGAAGAAATTTTATTAAGAAATAAAATACCTGTAATAGCAGGTGGCACAGGGCTTTATATAAAATCATTAACTGACGGCTTATTTAATTGCCCTAAAATTGATAATAATATACGATTAGAACTTCAAAAAGAGCTTGAAAAAGATGGCATTTCATCAATGTATAATAAACTTGTAGCAATAGATAGTGATTATGCAGAGAAAATAAGCAATAATGACCCTGTTAGAATAATAAGAGCTTTGGAAGTTTATTATGGGTTAGAAATAACTTTTACTAAAGCCCATAAAATATACAGCAAAAAGCCAAAATATGAATATACAACTGGAGTATTATGGCTTGAAAGAAATGTATTATATAATAATATTAATAAAAGAACAGAAGAAATGTGGGAAAGTGGCTGGCCTAAAGAAGTGGAAGAATTATTAAATTTAGGTTATAATAAGGACTGTGCCGGTTTTCGTGCCATAGGTTATAAAATAATTGCTGATTATCTTGAAAATAAAATAGATAAAGAAAGGGCTGTTTATGAAATAGCAAAAGAAACAAGACATTTTGCAAAAAGACAGCTTACATGGTTTAGAAATAAAGAAAATGTTGTGCTATATAATGATAAAAATAAACTGGAAAATAATCTTATAGAACTAATTAACGGAGAAAGGAGCGTTTTATGAAATATGCTATTGTTTTTACTATAATTATAAGTGCCATAATATTTTATATTGTGTTTGGTCATAATGGTTTATTAAAATATAATGAACTTGTAAATGTAAGACAGGCAAATGAAGAGAGAATTAGGCAAATGGATAAAGAGATTGCCGAAAAAAAACGCGATCTAGAACTTGCCAAAAAAAACCAAGAGTATTTAGAAGGTATTATACGAAGGGAGCTAGGGTTACAAAAAAATGGAGAAGATGTTTATATTATTGAAGATAACTCCACAGAACCAACTGAAAAAAAGAAATAAGGTATTATAAATTATGCAAGAATATAGTGTAAGTGAGCTTAGTAAAACTTTATCATCATTATTTAAAAGTGCTTTTCCTGATACAGTAGCTGTTACAGGGGAAGTTTATGGTATTGCAGAGCAGCATAGTAGTGGTCATATATATTTTAGTTTAAAAGAAGGGGATATTATTATTAGTGCCACTTATTTTAAGTTTTATAGAAGTAGCGATTCTTTTATACCAAAAAATGGGGATAAAGTCCGTGTTATTGGGGAAATTAAAACTTATGATAAACAAAGTAAATACCAAATAAATGTAAAAAAAATAGAATACGATTCTGTTGGGCTTTTATGGAAACAGTATTTAGAGATGAAAACAAAGCTGGAAAAAGAAGGGCTTTTTGACCAAGCACGGAAAAGACCTATTCCAAAATACCCATATAGAGTGGCAGTATTAACAGCTTTAAGTGGTGCAGTTATTAACGACTTTATAGTTACCACAAAAAAAGAACAGGGCAGATATTTAATAGATTTATGGAATATACCTGTGCAAAATATTGATAACGCAGGAATTATTGCAAAAACCATAGAAAAAGTTTCTAAACATAAAGATAGGTATGATGTTATGGTGGTTATGCGTGGTGGTGGTAGTATGGAGGACCTTGCTGTATTTAACCAAGAAATTATAGCAAGAGCTGTTGCACAATCTGAAATCCCTGTAATTAGTGCAGTAGGTCATGAAAGCGACTATACTATTATTGACTTTGTAGCAGATAGACGAGAACCAACCCCAACAGCTGCTGCTGGGCTTTTATCTTCCCATTATAAAGCAGCATCACAGCTTATAGAAAAACAAACTATATTATTAGAAAAATATATGTTTAATGTAATGCAGAAAACATCTCAACAAGTGGATAACCTGATTTTAAAATTAAACACATATTCACCTATAAATATGGTATATAAAATGGAACACAGAATCCTAAACTGTGAAAAGAAAATAGAAAGCAGGGTAAACAGTAAATTTTATAAAACAAAAACTTATTTTACAAACCTAGAAAATAAAATTATGCAGTATAACCCTAAAAATAAGCTGGAATCATATAAATTGCGTATTATAAACAGCCAAAAGTATTTGTATACAAATATTTTAAACAGCATAGAAAAAAAATACAACAATATAATACACAAAACGGCTATTATTAATAAAGCAAACCCTGTAAAACAAACAGCTAATTTTTTATATAAAATAGAAAACTATGAAAAAGCATTAAAAAGGGTTATAAGAGATAGGGAGCTTACATATTATGAAAAAATTAGCAGGTATGAAAGCAAACTCTATGATAATATTCAAGAAGTATTATTTGATAAAAACGCAAAATTATCAATAATTGATAATAAGTTACACTTATTAAACCCACATAATATTATGGATAGAGGCTATGCCCTTATTTATCAAGAAGATAAAATAGTTACAAGTGTGGATAATGTATCACTTTTATCAAATATTAATATTAAGTTAAAAGACGGAGAAATAAAAGCAGTTCCTGAAGATATTAAAAAAGATAATAATATCAATAAGACACAAGATGATAATAAAGAAAATATTTTAAAATAACATTTTTTTATACCGTTTTTTAAAAAAATATGATATACTGCCAAAATATAATAACTTAATAAAATAACGATGTTTAAGGAGTTAAACTAATGAGTAGAATACCAATAACTAAAGCTGGTTATGATAGGCTAAAAGCAGAGCTTGATAAACTTCGCACTGTGGATAGAAATGAAGTTATTCTGGCTATTCAAGAAGCAAGAGGTCATGGGGATTTAAGCGAAAATGCAGAATACGATGCTGCTAAAGAAAGACAAGGTATGATAGAAGCAAGAATTAATGAATTAGAATATAAAATGAGCTTATTTGAAATTATGGATATTTCAAAAATGGCAGGAAGTAAAGTAGCTTTTGGGGCCACTGTAACTATTGAAAATATGGATACAGATGAACAAAAAGTTTATACAATAGTTGGTAGTGATGAGGCAGATATTTTCAGTGGTAAAATATCTATTATGTCCCCACTTGCAAAAGCTATGCTTGGTAAAGAAAAAGGTGATGATTTTACTGTTCAAGCCCCAAAAGGTGAAACAGAATATGAAATTCTTAAAATAGAGTTTATAGAAGAATAATTTATTTTATTTGGAGGGTCGTATGAAACTACAGTTAAATGTGGCTAACCAACTTACTATTGTTAGGATTGTTGCTATTCCTTTATATTTATTAGTGCTTTATATTAATAGAGATTGGAGTAACGTATTAGCAACTATTATTTTTATTATAGCTGGTTTATCTGACTATTTAGACGGTTATATTGCAAGAAAATATAGTATGGTAACAGATTTAGGTAAGATTTTAGACCCTATTGCAGATAAGATTTTGGTAGCTGCAGCCTTAATTGCCTTAATTGATTTAGACAGGTTATTCTGGTGGGTAGCAGTTATTATGCTTGCAAGAGATTTCACTATGGAAGCTCTTAGAAATTTAGCAGCAAGTAAAGGAGTTATTATTGCAGCAGGTATATGGGGTAAATTAAAAACTACTTTCCAAATGGTTGCAATCGGTATGATTACTTTTAAAATAACATGGCTTGGAATTAATTGGAATATATTAGGGCAGGTATGTATGTATATTGCACTTGCTTTATCACTTTATTCTGCATTTGTTTATTTTAGAGATTATTTTAAAGAATACGGTAATATTTTAGAAGAAGAAAATAACCCTGTAACAGAACCTTCTAATGTAGAAGAAAATAAGGAGAATAATTAATGGTTAATTTATCAGCAATTATATTAATCATAGTATCTTATTTTTTAGGTGCAATACCATTTGCATATATTATAGTAAAATTAGTTAAAAAAATAGATATAAGAACAGTAGGTAGTGGTAACGCTGGTGCTACAAATGCTGCAAGGGTTTTAGGTTTTAAAGGTTTTCTTGTGGTATTTTTATTAGATGCGTTAAAAGGGTTTATACCTGTTATTGTATCTCTTTCTTTATTTGGGCAATCAGCAATTACATTAGCTGTGGCAGCAACTGTTATATTAGGCCATACATATACTGTATTTTTAGGCTTTAAAGGTGGTAAAGGTGTGGCAACAGGGGCTGGTGTGTTTTTAGCACTTGCACCTATTGAAATAGGTATAGGGCTTATTGTTTTTGGTATTGTTTTTCTTGCTACAAAAATGGTTTCAGCTGGTTCTATATTAGCTGCTTTATCACTTTTAATATCAGTTATATTTATAAGCGACTGGTTTGCTTTAAAAATCTTAACTGCTATTATAGTGTTTTTTGTTATATTTAAGCATAGGTCAAATATTGTGCGTATAATTCATGGTCAGGAAAACAAGTTTGAAAGAAAAAAGAAAAATAAAGATACAGTAGCACAAACAGAAGAAGAAAATAACAACACAAATAAAACAGAAAATAATGAATAATAAAGAAGAAATTATGAGCAAGTGTATTCAGCTTGCTTTTAATGGAAAAGGTTATACTAAAACAAATCCATTAGTTGGTGCTGCTGTTATAAAAAATGGTAGTGCCATTTATGGGATACATGAAGAATACGGCAAAGCCCATGCAGAAGTAAACGCCATAAAAAATGCAGGGGAACAAGTTGCAGGAAGTGAGCTTTTTGTTACTTTAGAGCCTTGTTCTACATATGGTAAAACCCCACCTTGTGTGGAAAAAATTATTAATTCTAATATAAAAAAAGTATATGTAGGTATTTTAGATGTAAATTCTGCACATGCTGGTAAAGGGATTAATATTTTAAAAAATGCTGGTATTGAAGTAGAATATGGCATAATGGCAGAAGAATGTAGTTTATTAATTGAAGATTTTATTAAATTCCATACCTATAAATTGCCATATGTTACATTAAAAACAGCTATTAGTTTAGACGGTAGAATTGCTACCCATTTAAACCATTCTCAGTGGATAACTTGTGAACAGTCAAGAAACTATGTTCATAAAATGAGAGGGGAAACAGATGTGGTTTTAACAGGTATAGGCACTATTTTAGCAGATGACCCATTAATGACATATAGGGGCGAAAAAAAATACAGCCAGCCTGTTCGTGTTATTCTTGATAGTAGTTTGAAAATACCACTTGATGCTAAAATAATAAACAGTGTGGATATTTCTCCTGTTATTATATACACATCAGAAAAAGCAGATATTAAAAAAATAGAGCTTTTAAAATCCAAAAATATACAAGTTTTAAAAGTGCCTTTAGAAAATAATATGCTTGATTTACATAGTGTTCTTTCATCACTTTATGATTTAGGGTATATGAATGTTATGGTGGAATCAGGTAGTAAAATAAACGGGTCTTTTTTTGATAAAGGGCTTGTGGATAAGTTAGAAATATTTATAGCACCTAAAATCATTGGTGGAGCAAATGCAATTCCTGTTATTGGTGGCAAAGGCATTGACTATATGAGTGAAGCTAAAATATTAAATATATTAAATATGG
>CALADT010000247.1 GCA_937890655.1 uncultured Mucispirillum sp.
GGTTAAGCTAACAGGTAGTTTAAAAGGCTTTGCTTCTCCTAAAGATATTATTTTAAAACTAGCTGGAATATTAACAGTTAAAGGTGGAACTAACTCTATTATTGAATATTTTGGAGAAGGTACATTATCATTACCTGCCACAGGTAAATCAACTGTATGTAATATGGGTGCAGAAGTTGGTGCCACTACATCATTATTCCCTTTTGATAATCATACTGTTGAATATTTAGAAGCAACAAATAGAAAACATATAGCAGATGAAACCTTAAAACATAAATCATACTTAGAAGCTGATAAAGAAGTGTTAGATAACCCAGAAAAATATTATGACCAAGTAATTGAGATTGATTTAGATACATTATCTCCTTATGTAAACGGCCCTTTTACTCCAGATGCTGCAACAAAAATTGAAGATATGGATAAATATATTAAGGAACATAACTACCCAGAAAATGTGGAAGTTGCTCTTATTGGTTCATGCACTAATTCATCATATCAAGATTTAGGACGTGCTGCTAACCTTTTACAACAGGCAGTTGATAATAATATTAAATTAAAAGCAGAATTAATAATTAACCCAGGGTCTATTCAAGTTTTAGAAACTGCAAAACGAGATAATATTATTAATACTTTTACAAATGCAGGTGCTACAATTATGACTAATGCCTGTGGCCCTTGTATTGGTCAATGGAAACGTATAACTGATGATAATGAAAGAAAAAATACTATTATTACTACATTTAATAGGAATTTTGCTAAAAGGGCAGATGGTAATCCTAATACTCATGCTTTTATTGTATCACCTGAAATGGCAGTAGCTTATGCAATATCTGGTAAACTTAACTTTAATCCTGAAGTTGATAGTGTGAAAGACGAAACAGGAAAAGATGTTATGCTTAAAGCTCCAATGTGGGATTCGTTACCAAAAAATGGTTTTGTTCAATGTGATAAAGGGCTTATACTACCTTTAGAAAATGGAGATAGTATTACTGTTAAAATTGACCCTTCTTCTACAAGATTGCAGGTATTAAAACCTTTTCCAAAATGGGATAATAATGATATTATTGATGTTCCATTACTAATAAAAACAAAAGGTAAATGCACAACAGACCATATTTCTATGGCAGGGCCATGGTTAAAATTTAGAGGTCATTTGGAAAATATTTCAGATAATATGTTAATGGGTGCTGTAAACTCTTTTAATGATGAAGTAAATAAAGTTAAAAATTTATATACTTCAGAATACAATACAGTATCTAATACAGCAAAATATTATAGAGATAATAAAAACGGCTCTATTGTAGTGGCTGAAGAAAATTATGGTGAAGGCTCATCAAGAGAACATGCTGCAATGGAACCACGTTTTCTAGGAGTAAAAGCAATTATTGTTAAAAGTTTTGCACGTATTCATGAAACAAACTTAAAAAAACAAGGTATGTTAGCACTAACTTTTATTAATAAAGATGATTATAATTTAGTTCGTGAAGGTGATTTAATTTCCATTACAGGGCTTAAAGATTTTTCACCAAATAAAGAGATAAATGTTACATTAAAACATACAGATGGCACTACTGATTCTTTTAATGTATCACACACATATAACCAACAGCAAATAGAATGGTTTAAAGCAGGTTCTGCTTTAAATAACTTAAAATAAGGTGCAATATGGCTAAAATTACAAAAGAAAACAATAAACTAATAGTTCCTGATGAATTAACAATACCATATATTGAAGGTGATGGTGTTGGTGTTGAAATTACTAAAGCATGTAAAGAAATAGTAGAACATACTGTTAATATTACATATAAAGGTAAAAAGAAAATAGAATGGCTTGAAGTTTTAGGTGGTGAAAAAGCCTTTAAACTGACTAACCAGTGGCTTCCAGAAGAAACTATGAATACATTTAAAGAATATCTTATAGGTATTAAAGGGCCACTAACTACTCCAGTAGGTGGTGGTATTCGTTCATTAAATGTAGCACTTAGGCAGGAATTAGATTTATTTGTATGTCTACGCCCTGTGGAATGGTTTAAAGGTGTTGCTTCCCCTTTAAAAGAACCAAATAAAGTGGATATGGTTGTTTTTAGAGAAAATACAGAAGATATTTATGCTGGTATTGAATGGAATACAGGAACAGATGAAGCTAAAAAGTTTTATAAATTTTTACATGATGAAATGGGTGTAACTAAAGTCCGTTTTCCTGAAACTTCATCATTTGGAATAAAACCTGTTTCTAAAGAAGGCTCTACAAGGCTTATAAAAGCAGCCATAGATTATGCTTTAGAACATAAACTCCCTTCTGTTACAATAGTCCATAAAGGTAATATTATGAAATTTACAGAGGGTGGATTTAAAAAATGGGGTTATGAGCTTGCAGAAAAAGAATATGTTGATGTAACTTTTACAATGAATGAATATAATAAAATAAAAGAAGAAAAAGGAAGTCAAGCAGCAGAAAAAGCATACTCTGAAGCAATATCAAATGG
>CALADT010000248.1 GCA_937890655.1 uncultured Mucispirillum sp.
AAATTAAAAACTTATTCCTTTCGTAATAAATTTTGGGTGTGTATCTCTGCAACGTTTATTTCTTATTTCACATTTGAGGCGGTAATGTGGTTAATGCCAGATATACCCCTTAAAATGGCTGTTGCTATTGGTGGTTTAGCAGCGTTTTCTGGGACTGATATTGGTATGACATTGTCAGATGCCTTAATGAATTTTGTAAAAGATAAACTTAGGAGCAAAACATAATGAGTAATACAGAGAAAAAACTTACAGACTTACACGAGCTTTTGACAGACCATTTTTTATGTCAACTTGCATCGGGGGATTTAACAGCAAGCGATGTATCAAATATGCTTAAATTCTTAAAAGATAACGGCATTAACGCCGCAAGTATTAAGAACCCTAAACTTGCAGAGATAGCAGAGAGCTTATCAGAAAGCATTGATGATGATACATTGGCAGAAATAGAAACAGGCTTATTTAGGGGTGTAGGATATGGCGGAAAATAAATATCCCGCATTGCCTGAATGGGCTAATGATTTTAGAAAGGTTGTAGCACATATATGGCAGGGGCTAACTCTGCCATTACCTACACCCGTGCAGTTAGATATAGCTAAGTTCTTATCTGATAACAGTATAGATAGAAAGCTTATAGAGGCATTTAGGGGAGTAGGTAAATCATATCTTACTGTTGCTTTTGTCTTGTGGAAGTTAAGGCTTAACCCAGAGTTAAAGTTTTTAGTTGTATCTGCTAGTATGAAGTTTGCAAGAGAGTTCGTTACATTCTGTAAGCAATTATTATATAACGACGAACTCTTTAAATGTATGATACCAGAGCCACACCAAAGAAGTGCAAGCGATGCTTTTGATGTAGCCTTTATTAAGCCAGATAAAAGCCCTAGTGTTAAGGCGGTAGGTATTACAGGTCAGATGACAGGTAGCCGTGCAGATTATATTATTTTTGATGATGTGGAAACACCAAACAATTCTCTTACAAACGAACAGAGAATGAAGTTGTCTGAAAGCATAAAAGAGGCAGCAGCGATATTGAAAGTTGGTGGTTCCATTATCTATCTTGGCACACCACAAACAGAAAGCTCTATTTATAATCTTCTAGGCGATAGAGGCTTTATCACAAGGATATGGACAGCAAGGTATCCTACAATCCAAAAACTTAATAGCTATGGCGAAAAGATAGCTCCAGCTATAAAGCAGGCAGTAGAAGATAACCCAGAGATAGCAGGATTACCAACAGACCCAAAAAGATTTAATGAAGATGAATTGCTTTCAAGGGAAATAGAATATGGTAAATCAGGTTTTGCATTGCAGTTTATGTTAGATACCGCTTTGTCAGATTATGAAAGGTATCCTTTAAAGTTGCAAGATTTAATTATATTTGACCTAGATAAAGAGTTATCCCCCGAAAAGGTATTACATACCAGAACAAAAGAAAATCGTCTACAGGTGGCAAGCTGTGGCTTACAAGGGGATTATTTTTATCAAGGGGTGTTAGCTGTAAATAATCATCTTCCATACAAACAAAGAGTGCTTGTTATAGACCCGTCTGGTAGAGGGCAAGATGAAACATCTTATTGTGTTTTATATGAAAGAGACGGTTATTTATTTCTTATGGCAGTAGGTGGTTTTCAAGGGGGTTACGAAGAAGAAACCCTTGATAAATTATCACAGGTTGCAAAATCATATAAAGCCCAAAAAATAGTAATAGAAAGCAACTACGGAGACGGTATGTTTTCAAACCTTCTTTTACCACACATAAAAAAGAATGATATATTGGCAGAGATAATAGAAGTCCGTAACACGACTATGAAAGAAAAACGGATAATAGATACATTAGAGCCCGTATTAAATAGCCATAGGCTTATTGTAAACAGGAGTGTTATTGAAGCTGATAGCATAAGCACATTAAAGTATTCTGAAAATATCAGACACCGTTATATGCTTTTCTACCAAATGACACACATTATAGCAGAAAAGAACGCTTTGGCACACGATGATAGGCTAGATTGTCTTGCTATGGGTGTGGCTCATTTCGTAGATAATATGAAGTCTGATGTTGATATAAAAATACAAGAAAGAAAGAATAGAGCAGAACAGCTGGAACTAGAAGTTATCTATAACGAAAAAGCACCAACAGGAAAAAAAGCAAGAGAGTTCTATAAGATATTTGGTTATACTCCTGATATTGTATCGGTAAATCCTGCCTGGAAAGATAAAGTAAAACCAAAAGAAAAGTATGACATAAGAAATAGACCGCGAGGAAGAAGATGAAAGAACATTTAAAAAAACATAAAATAAAAGAACAACATAAGAAAAAACATTACTGGTTATTGTGCGATATGAATAATGGTTATTTTAGAAGTCATAGTGGTGGCAAAATCTTATTCACAAGCCATATGGATAAAACAAAAAAATTTAATACACAAAAAGAAGCCAGTGAGTATCTAGACAAAGTAAGAGGTCTAACACATTTATCGTCTTGGTTAATAGTTGGACATTCTAAAAATAAACTTATACAAACACTAGGAGACTATATAAACAGGAGGACTTATGAGTAATAATGTAACACACCCTAGACACTATATATCACACCCTAGCGGTATAGAATGTATAGAGATAACAAGGCATCATAATTTTAATATTGGTAATGCAATAAAATATTTATGGCGTGCAGGCTTAAAAGAAGAACAAGGCAAAACAAACAAAGAAAAACAAATAGAAGATTTAAACAAAGCTATATGGTATATACAAGACTATATAAACACTTTACTTGCATCATCAAATAATAATAAAGAAGAAGTAGCCTTTAATCATAATAAATGTAGTTGTGGCAGTCATAAGAATTGTAATGGAAATAAAGGTTGCGATATCGGACTTGACATAAAGGAAGAAACAGAAGACCTCTTTTAATATATACATTAATATCGTTATTAGATTGACCTGTAACAAGAGACTATACTTGTAAGGGCCATTTATATTTGATACATATATAAATAATATTAAGTTGACTTGTAACAAGTGGCTATACTTGTAAGGGTCATTTATATTTGATAGCTAAATAAATAATATTAGATTGACTTGTAACAAGAGATTATATTTGTAAGGTAATTTATATTTGATACTTACATAAATAATATTAAATTGACTTGTAACAAGAGATTATATTTGTAAGGTAATTTATATTTGATACTTACATAAATAATATTAAATTGACTTGTAACAAGAGATTAT
>CALADT010000249.1 GCA_937890655.1 uncultured Mucispirillum sp.
CTACATCTTTAATAGTCTTTTTTTGTTCTTCTCTTGTAGTTCTTAATAAGTTCCCTAATTCACTCATTCACATTCTCCATTTGCACTATAATCAAATATCTTTGATTAGTCTACTATTTTTCTATATTTTTGCAATATATTTTTTTATAAACTTTAAAAAAATTCAAAATTATTACATAAAATTTTATTTTAATATATATTTCAATAAGTTATATATTTCTTCTATATAACATATAAAGGCCATCTAATGTTAAATTAGGTTCATATACCCCTTTTTTGTCCATATCATTAGTTATATCGCTACCTAAACCACCGGTTACGATTATTTTAACATCATCATTATGAAATTCTTCATTAATAATTCTACCTAATAACCCATTAATCATTTCAAGATAACCAAAATAAATACCTGATTGAATTTGATGTATAGTATTTTTACCAATTACAGATGGTGTTTTACTAACACTTACTTCTGGTAATTGTGCAGTGCTTGACCTTAATGTTTTAGATATTGTCATAATTCCAGGGCAAATTATACCGCCTATATAATTACAGTTTTTATCAATAACATCAAAAGTTGTTGCAGTGCCAAAATCAATAATAATACAAGGACTTCCAAACTTTTTTATCCCTGCAACTGCATTAGCTATTCTATCTGCCCCAAGCTCTTTAGGGTTATCTATTTTCAACGTAATGCCTGTATTTAATGTATCATTAACAATAAAAGGAGTGATTTTAAAATATTTTTTTAAAACTCTATCAAATGTATATAAAAGCTGTGGCACAACACTAGAAATTATAGCACCATTTATTTTATCCACGGTTAAGTTATTTCTTTCTAATAAAGTAAGCAATATAGTTGCATATTCATCAGTAGTTTTATTATGGATAGATTGTATTCTAAACTTGCAAATTAATTTATCATCATTATATACACCAAAAACTGTATGAGTATTTCCTATATCAACTGTTAAAATCATATCCTATCTCACCTATATTTATATTTTTTTTAGTTCCTGTATTAATATCTTCTACAATTAATTCTCCATTAGGAAGAATACCTTTTTCAATCATTTGAGTTTTTACACCGTTTATATGTATTGAGATTTCTTGGTTATAATGAGCCGAATATTTATACCATAATGCTTCAATAGAAAGTGAACCATTACTATAACTATTCATCATATTTTCCATTTCTATTAATATTTTAGACAACAATAACTCTTTAGACACTTCAATATTAGTATATTGAGCAATATTTGTAGATTTATATGCAATATCACTTGGCATATTAGTATTAAATATATTAATTCCTGCCCCAAAAACTATTTTTTTATAATCATTACCTATACATGTTGACTCTAAAAGCATACCACAAACTTTTTTACCATCAATTACGCAATCATTAGGCCATTTTAATTTTACAGGAACATAAAATGACATAGCATTACATATAGCATATCCTGCAATAATATTTAAAGGCATTAATATTTTATTATCTAACCCATTTAAAGCAATGGAAAAAATAAGGGAATGGCCGTTATCATACCATGTTCGCCCACTTCTACCTTTACCTTGTGTTTGCATTAATGATAAAACAACATCTCCATATTCAAATTCACCATTAAGTATAATATCATTTGTTGAGCTAACTTCATCATAAATAAAAATATTTCTACCTAATTTTACAGTATCTAAATAACTAAAATATTCATCTTTATTAAACATAAACATTTTCACCTTTATTTTCTATAAAACATATTCTTTTATCATACTTTATTGATAATAACAAGCAAGAATAACACTTTTTATAAGTTTTATTTTACATAAGTATAGAAAAATTATTTTAATAGTAGTTTTTTTTATTATTATTCTTGCTAAAATAGTAAAAATAATGTTATATATTTGGCAGTGAAAATAAATAATAATTTATGGTGATATATGAAATATAATCCATCTTCATTTGAATCAAAATGGCAAAAACGCTGGGAAGAAAACAATGTTTTCCAAAGAGCGTATGATAAAACTAAAGAAAAATATTATTGTCTTGAAATGCTTCCCTACCCTTCTGGTAATATTCATATGGGTCATGTTCGTAACTACTCAATAGGTGATGTTGTTTCAAGGTTTAAATTTATGAACGGTTTAAATGTTATTCACCCTATGGGTTGGGATGCTTTTGGATTACCTGCTGAAAATGCAGCAAAGCAAAATAACAGGCACCCTGCAGACTGGACGTATTCTAATATTGATAATATGAAAGAACAGTTAAAAAAATTAGGTTTTTCATATGATTGGAATAGAGAGATTGCCACATGTTCCCCAGAATATTATAAATGG
>CALADT010000250.1 GCA_937890655.1 uncultured Mucispirillum sp.
CACTCTATAATCACTTTCTTTACTTTTCATTAATTCAATTATTTCATTTTGTTCTTTTGTAAGCATATATTTTCTCCTTTTCTTAATTGAATATATACTAATATTTTTTTCTATAATTTCAAAAAACTTGCACTATTATGATTTACAAAATTTATAATCTTTATTATAAAGACTCTAAGAAATTTTATTATAATAATGGTTGGTTATGGGTAATAATATTTATGATTTGGTTTTTCATCTTGTAGGAAAACAACAGATACCTAATCTATTAGGCATACAAAATATAATTTCAAAAAAAACATATTTTTATTCATACTAAGGAGTATGATAAATCATATTATGAACAGCTTATAAGTAATGATTATGAGTTTGATACCATACTTGTAGATGCTTATGATCGTTTAAATATAAAAGAGAATATAGAAAATTATTTAAAAGATTATAGTAATAAGAAAATAGCTTTTAACCTTATTATATGCAAAAATATTATATTGATTAATTGATTTTGATAAAAAATACCCTGCTGTGGAAAAAAAGCTGTGGTTATAATAAAATATAGTTATATCTCGCATATATTCCATTTCATTTAATATATCATCAACTTCATTCAATAAGTCTGGTATTAATTTATAAGTATTATTTATTTTTTGAATAATGCCTAAATCTACTAATTGATTTAACCGTGTTTTTATAGTATTTAGTTCGTTATCAATACTATTCTCATCTTTAAAATGATTACATAACTCATCAAAACTTATTTCATTATTATTTCCTAGAATCATTAGTATGATAAATATCCTGCACTGAATATTAAGAATACATATAAGCATCTGCAAAAAAATTGTTAGGAAATTTGTATAAGTCATTAACAATATATGTGTTTTGATATTTTTCTGGTTTAGTTTTTTGTGTATTATTACCTAAATATAATTCAATATTTTTTTAATATTATAAAAGGTTCTTCTGCTTATTCTTAATTCTGTTGAAGTGAACTTTTGTTCATTAAAGTCAGCTTCATGGAACACTTTATATAAAAATGAGCGAATATGTTTAAAATTTTTTACTTTGTATATATTGGTGCCAGTTTTTTTACAGGATTTAGTAGCCATAATCAATCACCAAATGTTTTTTATATACTATATTAATTATTAATTAAAATAAAGTATTATTTTATTAAAAATAGTTGATTTTACAGTTTATTCTATATCTTCTATTCCTTCTTTTGCCAACTTATCTGCCATATCGTTATAAGTATCTCCTGAGTGGCCTTTTACTTTTACAAATGATATTTTGATTTTATTTGATATACTGTCTATAAATGATTTATAATTTATTGTGCCTTCTTTGTTTCTTTTCCATAACCCTTGTGCCCATGCAGATATACCTGTATAATCATGGTGGATTGTGATTTCTTTATAATTATTATTAATAGCCCACTTTAAAGCAATACCACAGGCAAAAAGTTCTCCTGCCACATTACGC
>CALADT010000251.1 GCA_937890655.1 uncultured Mucispirillum sp.
CTATATATATAATATAACATAATACAGTATAAAATTAAAGGGGTAATTATAATATAAGGCTTTTTGGCTAATAATTGCACTACAAATCAGGTTTTTGTTTACTTAATGTCATAATTATTTAAAATAATTGAGCCATAGAAAATAATATTTCAAAGTGAAATAATAATCTTATAAAAAAAAGGGCAGATAACTGCCCCCAAAGAATGTAATATATTTTATTTACTAGCCTGCATATTTTGATATAAATACACCAGCTGCAACTGCAGAACCTATTACACCTGCTACGTTTGGTGCCATAGCATGCATAATTAAAAAGTTAGTTGGGTCTGCTTTTGCACCCTCTATTTGGCATACCCTTGCAGCAAGTGGTACTGCTGAAACCCCTGCTGCTCCAATAATTGGGTTGATTTTATTTTTAGTAAATAAATTCATTAGTTTTGCAAAAAGCACACCTGAAGCTGTTGCTATACAGAATGCTAACGCACCTAAACCGAAGATTTTAAGTGATGCTGGTGTTAAAAACTTATCTGCCTGAGTAGATGCACCTACTGTTAAACCTAAAATAATTACAACTGTATCTATAACAACTGTCCTTGCTGTTTTTGCAAGACGTTCTGTTACACCTGTTTCCCTTAATAAGTTACCTAATGTAAGCATACCTATTAAGATTAACGCTCCTGGGTCTATCATTGATACAATTATAAATGTAAAAATAGGAAATAACACCCTCATTCTTTTTGATACAGGTTTGGACGGTGGCATTTTTATTAAACGTTCTTTTTTTGTAGTTAAAAGCCTAATAACTGGTGGCTGTAATACAGGCACCAGTGCCATGTATGAATAACCTGCTAATGTAATAACAGGTAAATAGTCTTTTGCCAGCTTACTTGCTACAAATATTGATGTTGGCCCGTCTGCACCACCTATGATACCGATTGCTGCTGCCTCTTTAAGTGTAAACCCTAAGAAAATACTTCCTAAGAATGTTAAAAATACACCTATTTGTGCTGCTGCACCTAATAACATTAATCTAGGTTGTGAAAGCATAGCAGAAAAGTCTGTCATAGCTCCTACACCTAAAAATATAAGTGGTGGGTAGATACCTAACTCAACACCTTTATATAGAAAACCTAATACGCTATTATGGTCATAAAGTCCCATTTCTAACACAGGGTCAGAAGGTATATTACCTACAATAATACCAAAACCTATTGGAACTAAAAGTAATGGTTCATATTGTTTTGCAATAGCTAAATACAGAAATATCCCACCGATAATAAGCATTATTACATGTTTAAAAGTTAATAAACCGCCTAATGCCCCTGTATTTATAAAATTCATTAATATATCCATTTTACTGCCTCCGCAAGTTAAAAATAGTTTACTGGAATTCTACAAGCACTTGGCTTTCTCTTACTATATCACCTGCTGAAACATTAATGGATTTTATAGTAGCATCAACTGGGGAATTAATTGATGTTTGCATTTTCATAGCTTCAAGAATTAATATTTCTTGACCTGCTTTCACTGTATCCCCTGCTTTTGCTTTTATTTCTACAATAGTGCCACCAACTGGAGAAATGATTGTTTTTCCTCCTGCGTTAGCTGCTTGAGCTGCTGCTGCACCTGCTGCTGCTCTGCTAGGTGGTGGTAATATTCCGTCATTACCTTGGTTTGTTGGTTCTGGGTGAGATTGAACAAATCTTGGAACAGGTGGGATACCACTTAATGTGCCGTAACCTTCCCCTTCATCTAAAAGTTCAACTTCTACTTCGTATGCTACTCCATGTAATGTAATTTTCATTTTCATAATATATGCTCCTAATTCTTTAATTTTAATATTTTCTTGTATGGGATGCTTGTAAGGCACTTCTTGCCTGCATAGCCCATGAACCACCTTGTTTAGCTTTTCTTGGTAATATACTTATACTTCTTATTTTACCTTTGTTATGTGTATAAGCTGCTACTGCTGCACTAATTAGCACAAGGGTAGTGTTATCAATATTTTGGTCATTTACTGAATCCTCTGATACATCACTTGGGCCTTTTGTGCCGATGGTTCCTCTTATACCGTTTAAAACTTTCTCAATAGCCGGCTCTACTGCTTTAATTATATTAATGAAGATTATCATAATAACTAAAACAGCAAATACAACGCCGATACCTGTTGCTGTTACTAATAAACCTTCACCTATATTTTCACGCCAGTCCCTACTTGCTACGGTTGTAGCTGTTGTTGTGGCAACTTCATTATTTTGAGCAAGCTGTATATACATATTTTCAGCCATTGATAACTCCTATAATGGAATAAGACCGTGTTTTTTGTATGGTCTTGTTTCACGTTTGGAAGCATACATTTCTAATGTAGCTGCTAAATAACTTCTTGTATCAGCAGGTAATATTACACTATGGATATAACCTTTTTTTGCAGCTGCATAAGGGTTAGCAAAAAGCTCCCTGTATTCTCCAAGTCTTTTTTTAGTTTCTGCTACTTTATCTTCTGCGTTTTTGATTTCTTTACCATAAAGCAGGCTTACAGCACCTTCTGCACCCATAACGGCGATTTCAGCATTTGGCCATGCAGCTACTCTATCTGCACCCATTTCTTTTGAACACATACCAATGTATGCGCCACCGTATGCTTTACGAATAATAACTGTAAGTTTTGGAACTGTTGCTGATGCGTATGCAAATAATAATTTTGCACCGTGACGGATAATACCGCCATATTCTTGGTCAATCCCTGGCATAAATCCTGGAACGTCCACAAGAGTAATAACAGGAATATTAAAAGCATTGCAAAAACGTATAAAACGTGCTGCTTTATCTGATGAGTCAATATCTAAAACACCTGCTTTAAAGTTAGGCTGGTTAGCGATAATACCAACACTTCTGCCGTTAAGTCTACCAAAACCTACTATAATGTTTTTAGCAAAACTTTCTTGCACTTCTAAAAAGTCAGCATTATCTACTATTCTCCATATGATTTCATGCATATCATATGGAACTTTTGGGTCATCAGGAACAATAAAGTTAAATGACTCATCTGGACCTATAACATTTGTTCTTGAAGATTCTAAAATTGGTGCTTCCTCTGTATTATTAGAAGGAAGAAAAGAAAGTAATCTTCTTGCAAGACCTAAGGCTTCAGGGCCTGATTTTGCAACGAAATGAACAACACCTGAATAGTGTGCTTGTGCGTTTACACCACCTAACTGTTCAAGTGATACATCTTCCCCTGTTACTTCTTTGATTACTTTTGGACCTGTAATATACATTTGCCCTTCTCTTTGGACTTGTATAATAAAATCTGTTAAGGCAGGTGAATAAGCTGCTCCACCGGCACAAGGCCCTGCAATAATACTAATTTGTGGAACAACACCAGAAAGAAGAACGTTTCTATAAAAAATGCCGCCGTATCCAGATAATGCACTAACGCCTTCTTGCACCCTTGCACCACCTGAATCGTTAATGAAAATAAAAGGAGAGCCTGTTTTTAATGCAGCGTCCATAAGCTCTTGAGCTTTTCTAGCTCCAGCTTCCCCCATTGTACCTGCATTAACAGTAAAATCCTGACTTGCTACAAATACTGAACGGCCGTCTACAAGCCCCATACCTGTAACCATACCATCACCAGCAAGCTCTTTTTTGTCCATTCCAAAATCAGTGCAACGGTGTTGAACCATTAAGAAATCTTCTTGGAATGTGTCTTCATCAAGTAGCATCCCAATACGCTCTCTAGCAGTATATTTGCCTTGAGAGTGCATTTTCTCGATTTGAGCATCGCCACCACCTTTATACAGCTTAGCACGAAGCTCAATCAGCTCTTTAACTTTGTCTTTGCTCATTAAACCTCACCTCTATTTAATCTATTTCAAAGTCATTCTATACCCTTTTATTAATGTTTTCAAGAATTATCATAAAAAAATTATTTTTTTCTTCTACTTCTTCTTCTGCTATCATTTTTTTTATCGGTGCCGGATTTTCTATCCCTTAATCTTCCCCTGCCTTTTACTGCTCTAAATTTTTTTAGTATCACTTCTAAGTCTTTGGGAATAATAACATATTCTTCATCTGGGTTAATGTAATTAAGCTTATGTTTTGTGTATGATTCTATTTTAGGAATTAAGTAAGCATCTTCTTCTGTTGCAAAAATAATTGATGCTCCTTTCTCCCCTGCTCTACCTGTTCTGCCTATTCTGTGAACATAATCTTCTGGGTCATCTGGTAAAGAGTAATTAAATACGTGACTTATGCCGTCCACATGTATGCCTCTTGCTGCTACATCTGTTGCACATAACACTCGTATTTTACCACTTCTTAATTCTTCTAATGTTTTAATACGTCTATTTTGGGAAACATCGCCTGAAAGTAGCCCACAAGAAATACCACATGCTTTAAACATATCTGTAAGCCTTGCCACTTCATCACGTCTATTACCAAAAATAATAACCCTGCTTAAATTATTTTGTGTTACCATATTATACATTATTGCAAATTTTTCTTTATTAGATGCAATAAACGCGATTTGTTCTATATTTTCTGATGTAATCTCTTTTGATTCCACTTCTATGCTAACAGGGTTATGGGTCCATTGAGATGCAAGACGAATAATATCTTGGTTTAATGTGGCACTAAAAAGCATAGTTTGTCTTTTTGTTTTGCTTGGTGTGGAATTGATTATTTTTTTCATATCAGGTATAAAACCCATATCAAGCATTCTGTCTGCCTCATCAATAACTAATATTTCCACTTTGCTTAAATCAAGAATACCCTGCTCTTTATAATCTAAAAGCCTTCCTGGAGTAGCAACAAGTATATCAATATACCTGTTTTCTACCTGTCTTTTTTGTTTATTATAATCTATACCACCAAAAACCGATTGTATGTTAAAGTTGCAATACCTTCCTATATTTCTTGCATCTTTTTCTATTTGGATAACAAGTTCCCTTGTTGGTGCCATAATTAATGCACGTGGGGCACCTTTTACTTTATTATTATTTTCTTTATCATTAAGCCTTTTAAATAATGTTACTAAAAATGCAGCTGTTTTTCCTGTGCCTGTTTGGGCTTTACCTGAAACGTCCTGCCCGTTAATTGATTTTGGTAATATTAGTTTTTGTATTGGTGTGCAATATTGATAACCACATTCGCATATGCCACGCATAAGCCTATCGCTTAATAATAAATCATGAAAACGTAACATATCTTCTTTTTCTTCAACTATAAATTCATCTATAGTCCATGACCCAAAATCCACATATTCTTCTTCCATATTAATATGTTTCATTTCTATTTTAATATTTTGTTTTTTAGATTTTTTACTTTTCTTTTTGCTAGATGTTTTTACAATATTACGTTCATCTTTTTTACTATGTTCTCTTCTTTCAGCCTCTATACCCTTGTCGAGCTGTTTGGAGATTTCTTTAATAACGATTTTGTTTTTACTAGTTTCATTTTTCTTAATAATCTGCTTAATTCTTTCAAGTATTGACATTTCTACCTTCATTTATTTATTTTTATATTATTGTATATTACTTATAATTACAATAAATCAATGTAATATATATGATTATAATAAATTTTGGTAGTAATTTTTTTATATTTTTTAAATTTTATAATTAATATTGGTTATATTATTAAATTTTTTTGGTTATTTTTTACTTATTTATATATAAATAGTTATCTTCCTGACCGTTTTTATTTTTAGAAACTATATAAACTGTTACTTTTCCGTTACCTAATATATCAACATCGTTTACAGCGTTACCTGTAACATGGTTTACCCATGCAGAAGTTATATTATTATTTGTTAAAAAGTAGCCACCAATACTGCCACTTACATAATTACCAAGCACGTTATTTGTTTTTAATTTATTTTTATAAAGCAATAAGGAACCGTCTGAAAGCTGTATTATACGTTGGTAAATAGGCACAATAATATCTTTTTCATCATAAACAAAATAGCCGCCACTTTCTGGTGTCTGCCCTACATTTACCCCTGTTCCTTGTTTTTCTGAATATGTTATATAGTTTGGTGTGTTACTGAAATCCATTTCATTATATACTATTACATTTTTGTTGGATACAAAATTTAATAACCCATGT
>CALADT010000252.1 GCA_937890655.1 uncultured Mucispirillum sp.
TTTCTCAAACAAATCTACGCAATGCGTATAATAATGCACTATATAATGCACTTTTATCATCGATTAAATGGTATTATAAGCAAAATAATCAGTCTATTGATGTTACTAAAGAGTATATTAAATTTATAAAAAGCTATACTATATTAGAGCAAAATATAGATAATAATAATGTTATTATAAAATTAAGGGTTGATTTAGATGATACAGCACTACAAGACGCACAAGTTTTATTAAATCAACACTCTGATTCTTTAGTTTATATTCATAGAGGCATTGAAAATGATATGCTTGATAATAAACAAATTAATACTTTAATATCAAGCACTTTATCTTCTAAACAATTTTCTATTTCTAACCAAGGTGAATTTTTTGGCAAAATTGATGATGTAAACAATGATTCCCAAATTGAAAAGGCTTTTAGTGGTGTAAAAAGCAATACTTTAATTGTATTTGACTTTCAACCAATTTTAGAAAAAGACCTTTTTAAAGATGGTGATAATAACTGTGAATTAAATACAACAGTTACTATTTATTCTAAAAATAAAGAAACAAAAACATTACAAATTACAACCGGTTCTACTAATTCCAATAATACAAGATGTTATAATGAGTCAGTAAAACAAGCATCTAATAATTCTATTGAATATATTAGAGATAATATTGTTCAATTACCTGAAAATGCAGTAAAACTACAAAAATATGAAGTAAAAATATTAAATACTAATAATTTAGTAATAACAAAAAATATTATAGATACTCTTTTAAAACGTGGCTTAATTAAATCGTCCAAAACATTATCATACACACAAAAAAGTGTTGTATTTGAAGTTGAATCATACTTTTCTCCTGAAGAGTTAAGTGTAAAAGTAAAAAATTCTAAATTACCAAAACAACCTACAAAAATTGATTTTGGTAGTAAAGAGTTATTACTTGATTTTGCAAATGAATAAGGTTAGATATGATTGAAAAACTATTAGAAGCTGTAAAATCAAAACGTAAAGTTTTAATTCAGACCCATAATAACCCAGACCCTGATACAATAGCAGCTGCTTTTGCATTAAAAAACTTACTTGTTTCAAGGCTTAAAAAACGTGTAACTATTGCATATATGGGTGTTATAGGTCGTGCTGAAAATAAAGAGTTTGTCAAACTTTGTAAAATTGATATGCACTATATAACAAAATTAAATATATCTCGTTATGATTATTTAATTCTAGTAGATACTCAACCTGGAGCAGGCAATATTTATGAAGCAAGTCAGCGTTTACCAGATGCTGTTATTGACCATCATAATTTAAGAACTATATCTAATACTATTCCATTTAATGATATTAGAACCCATTATGGTTCTACATCTACAATTATAGCAGAATATTATAAAAAGTTAGGCGAAATACCTGATAGTAATACTGCTACTGCCCTGTATTATGGTATAAAAACAGATACATTTGGTGCAGGTAGAGGAAATACACAAGCAGATATGGATATGATTAGTTTTGTTTTTCCATATGCTTCTTTTGCTAAATTAAATAAAATAGAAACACCAGAATTACCACGTTACTATTTTAAAACCATAAGAAAAGCAGTTGACCAATCACTTATATATGATGATTTAATTTTTTGTAATTTAGAAGAAGTTAGGAATGCTGATTTAATTGCAGAAGTATCAGATTACCTGTTACGTATGCGTGATGTGAAATCATCATTTGTAGTTGGCAAAATTGACCAAACATGCTATTTTTCCATACGCAATAAAACAAGGAAAAAAGCTGTTGGTTCCATTGCATTATCAATAGTTAAAGGTATTGGTTATGGTGGTGGTCATATGAAATCAGCCGGTGGTCAAATACCTATTAAATCAAAGTCATATGATCAGATTGTGGAACTATTAAAAGGAAGATTAATTAAAAAATTAGGCATTAAAAATGCTGAAGAAAAACAAATCTAGGAGGATTGAAGATGAAAAAATATGTATGTAATGTTTGTGGATGGATTTATGACCCAGCAGTTGGTATTCCTGATGACGGTATAGCACCAGGGACAGCTTTTGAAGATTTACCAGAAGATTGGGTATGCCCACAATGTTTTGTTGGAAAAGATGAATTCTCTCCATTAGAGGACTAATATCAATGTATTATAAATAAATACTGCTTGTTATTTATGCAGGCAGTATTTAGATTGTTTTTATAATCTATACCATATTTTTTCTAAAAAATGTAATATCTTGTAAATAATGCAAAATATTTTACGTATTAAGAAAAATACAAATGCTTTTTATACTATTTATGTTTATTAATTAAGTTATTATAAATTATTCATATTTAACTTATTCTAATAATTGTTTCTTATTGTAATACTTATATATTATTTTCAAAAAAATTATATAAGGCTAAATAAAAGATTATTTACCGGCACTGTTAAAAAATTTTGTGTAAGAGAAAAAACTGTGTTATAAAA
>CALADT010000253.1 GCA_937890655.1 uncultured Mucispirillum sp.
TCCCCGAAGGTTTTGGCAAGATTCCTTCGGGGTTTTTAATGAACTATTAAAATGTAATATCAATATTTTAAAATAAACGGAGAGTAATATGGTTGAAAAAAATCTTTATAATATTTTTTATGAAAATGTAAAAAAATATCCAAAACGAATTTTCTTATCTTTTGAAGAAAAAAAATATACATATAGCGAAAGTTTTAGCATAATTAACCAAATGGCTAACTTTTTACATAAAAAAGGTGTTAGGCAGGGCGATAAAGTTATAATTATGCTTGGTAACTCCCCAGAGTTTATTTTATCTGTTTTTGCAGTTTTTGCTTGTGGTGGTGTTGCCATACCTATTAATACATTTTTTAAAGCCCATGAAGCAGCATATATTATTGAAAACAGTGAATCAAAATTTATGATTTCAAGTGGTGAATTTGAAAGTGTTATTGAAGAAGTAAGGTTATTATGTAAAAACTTAAAAGAAATATTTACTTTTGATAGTAAAATTGATAATACATTAAATTTTTATGAACATATTAAAAATATGCCAGATACACCACTTGAGTGTAAAGCATCTATCCATGATTTAGCGATTTTTATATACACTTCAGGCACAACAGGTCATCCAAAAGGTGCAATGCTTTCCCATTATAACTTAATAGAAAACGCATTAAGTTGTGAAAAAATGTTAAATATTACATATAAAGATAAGTTTTTACTTATGCTTCCTATGTTTCATACATATACATTTACTACATGTATAATACTTCCTGCAAGTCTTGGTAGTTCTATTATTATATTAAGAAGTGTAATGGATATGAAAAAGGACAGCTTTAAAAAAATACTCCTTTATCAACGCCCAAGTATAACTTTAGGTGTGCCACAGATATACTCTGTTTTAGCAAAATCAAGTATGCCTAAATGGTTTGTAAAATTCTTATACCCTATTAAAATCCATATTTCTGGTGGTGCTGCACTACCTAGTGAAATATTTAATCAATTTAAAAATAAGTTTGGTATAAATGTTATAGAAGGTTATGGGCTTTCTGAAGCATCTCCTGTTGTGGCATTAAACCCAATAGATAATCAAAAACAAGGCACAGTTGGTATTCCGTTACCTAATGTGCAGGCAAAAATTATTAATGATGATGATGTGGAAGTTCCACGCGGCCAAGTAGGTGAATTAATTATTAAAGGGCCTAATGTTATGCAGGGTTACTGGCATATGCCACAGGCTACTGATGATACCATAAAAAATGGCTGGCTTTTTACAGGTGATTTTGCAAAAATGGACGAAGATGGCTATATTACCATAGTTGATAGAAAAAAAGACTTAATTATTGCAAAAGGTATGAATATATACCCTAGAGAAGTGGAAGAAGTTATATATACATTTCCTAATGTGGAAGCTGTGGCAGTTATAGGTATTCCATCAGAAGATTATGGGGAAACAGTGGCAGCATATATTAAAACTCAAGATAATGCATCACTTGATGAAAAAGCATTACGTAATTATTTATCAAAACATTTAGCTAACTTTAAACTACCACGTATTATTAAAGTAGTTGATGAAATACCACTTACAGCAACAGGTAAAGTTTTAAAAAGAGAGCTAAAAGAATTAGTTAAAAATGGCAAACTTTAATGAACGATAATTTTTATAATATACTCCTGCCTGTTCCCACAGGGGGAGTATATACATACTACTCTGAAGGCCAGTTGCAAATAGGGGAAAGGGTAGTTGTTCCATTTACTTCACGAGAAATGACAGGGGTTGTTTTAGAAAAAACCACAAAGCCAGATTTTGAGTATAAAGAAATCTTAATGGCATATAAAGAAGAACCCATGTTTTCAGAAAAATATCTATATTTTTTAAAACAAATGGCTTCTTATTACACATACCCTTTAGGGCTTGTGTTTTCAGGAGTATTGTCTGATAAATTATTAAATACAGAACTAAATGAGAATATAGAAAATATTAAAGAGCACCCAAAAAAAGATATTACATTAACAAAACAGCAGTTAGATATTGCAGAAAGTATAGGGTTAAGTGGTTATTCCTGTCATTTAATTCAAGGTATAACAGGTAGTGGTAAAACAGAAATATACCAAGAAGTGGCAAAAAAAGTAATGGCTTTAGGTAAACAAGTATTATATTTAGTGCCAGAAATATCGCTAACACCACAGCTTATAGAACGGCTTTCTTTTAGGTTAGGTGTAGAACCTTCTGTTTTTCATTATAAACTAACAGATAAAATGAGAAAAAAACATTTTACTGATTTTGTAACAGGTAACTCACTATTTATGATAGGGGCAAGAAGTGCTTTATTTATCCCTGCTAAAAATATAGGGCTTATAATTGTAGATGAGGAGCATGAAACATCTTTTAAGCAGGATGAGGCACCATCATACCATTTACGAGATATGGCAGTTTTATATGGTAATATATTAAATATACCTGTTATTTTAGGTAGCGCTACTCCCTCTATTGAATCATTATATAATGCAGAAACAGGTAAATATATATTACATACTTTAAAAGATAGGCCAAATAATGCAGCACTACCGGAAGTTAGTATAATAGATATGAAACAGCATGAGCTAATAGGGTCATTAATTGCAGAACCTATATATGAAGAATTATCAAAAGTAGTTAGCAGAAATCAGCAGGCTATTATATTATTAAACAGGCTAGGGTATTCCACATATTTATATTGTAAAACATGTGGTAAAATAGCAGAGTGTTTAAACTGTTCTGTTGGGCTTGTATCTTTTAAATCAAAACAAAAAGCATCATGCAGATATTGTGATACAGATTATAGCCAGTTAGTGTGTTCTAACTGTGGTTCTACTACATTTACAGAATACGGTGCCGGTACAGAAAAGGTAGAAGAATTTATTGAAAGTATGTTTCCTAATAAAGTAATAAGGATTGATACAGAAAGTATGTCATCACTTAAAAACCTTAATAAATCATTAAAACGTTTTGAAAATAAAGAGGCAAATATATTAGTAGGAACACAAATTGTTGCAAAAGGACTTCATTTTCCAGAAGTTACATTTGTGGGAATATTAGGAATAGATAATATTATCGGTCTGCCAGATTTTAGGGCGGTGGAAAAAGCATACCAGTTATTAGTGCAGGTTTCAGGAAGGGCAGGTAGGGAGCATTTAAGTGGTAAAGTTTATATTCAAACAGTAGACCCAAATATTCCTATATTTAGTATGCTAAATAACTCAGTTGAAGAATTTTATAAATGGGAAATAAAAAGAAGGAAATCTGCTAATTACCCACCATTTACAAAAATAGCACGATTATTAATAAGTTATATTTCACAAGAGGATTGTAAAAACACAGCAAAAATATTATCACATAACCTAAAACAAGTATGTAATAATGAAAAAGTAAAAATTTTAGGGCCAAAAGATGCAGCACTTTTAAAACTACATAATAAATATAGGTATGATATACTTATAAAAGCAGAAAATAACCAAGAATTAAATAAAGCACTTATTTTTGCACAGCAAATATTTAATAAATACAAAAAAGGTGCTATGAAATTAAAAATAGATAAAGACCCATATTTTATGATGTAAATGGTAATGAAATAGGGTAGAAATAATAAGTTAAATGTTATTATTTTATGGCTAAATTTATTAGCCTACTACTGCGTTGTTTTAAGTGTTTGGCTTAGTCATTTATTAACTATAAACTCCTTTCGCCACAACTCAAAGCCGCCTTGTATTAAGCTAAAATCTTATAACCTTACTGTCTACTCTGAACGAATGTGAAGAGTCTAAAAGAAAGTTTTTATTGTATTTTTTTAAGAGATTCTTCGCAAAAGCTCAGAATGACGTTGTTTTAACGTGGTTATATATTGCAAGTATTTGTAATATATTAGTAATTATTTTTTTACTAAGAAATCTAAAACAATCACACATAACTATCCATACATTACTGTCTACTCTGAGCTTTCAAGCGAAGAGTCTCTTTCGGCTAAATCTATTAGCTCACTACTGCGTTGTTATTATTTTTTACTAAGTCATTTACTTATGTGTAAACTCCTGTCGTAAAAAATAATATTCGCCTTGTATTGAACTAATAAATTTTAGCCTTACATATTGTATCTACCTTGATTAGTCAAAAAATATCATAATCTTGCTTAAAAGTTGTTGCACTTTTTTTAAAAAGAAATTTTTGTTTTTTTATTATGATTAATTTATTAAAAAAGAAAGCAGAGCATAAACCCTGCTTTTATATGATTATCTTAAATTGTAAAATGCAGCTTTACCAAGATAGTCAGAAGAATCAAGTAAATCTTCTTCTATTCTTAATAACTGGTTATATTTTGCAACCCTGTCTGTTCTTGACGGTGCACCTGTTTTTATTTGACCAGCATTTGTAGCCACTGCTAAATCTGCAATAGTAGTGTCTTCTGTTTCACCAGACCTGTGAGAAATAATAGCTGTATAACCTGCACGTTTAGCTGTTTCAACAGCATCTAAAGTTTCTGTTATTGTGCCTATTTGGTTTACTTTTACAAGGATAGAGTTTGCTACATTTTTTTCAATACCTTGCATTAATCTGCGTGTATTTGTAACAAATAAATCATCCCCAACTAACTGCACTTTTTTGCCAAGAGCATCAGTTAATTTTTTCCAGCCTTCCCAGTCTTCTTCATCTAAACCGTCTTCAATGGAAATAATAGGATATTTGCTTGTAAGGTATTTATAATATTCTATCATTTCTTCTGCTGATTTTTTAGGGTTTTGTTCTGCGTTAAGGTAGTAAAAACCGTCTTTATAAAGTTCGCTTGATGCAACATCTAAAGCAATCATTATATCATCTCCAGGTTTATAACCTGCCACTTCAATAGCTTTTATAATAACTTCTAGTGCTTCTTCGTTTGATTTTAAGTTTGGAGCAAAACCACCCTCATCGCCAACTGCTGTATTTAAGCCTTTTTCATGAAGAACTTTTTTAAGTGCATGGAAAGTTTCTGCACCCATTCTTAAGGCTTCTTTAAAAGAACCAGCACCAGCAGGCATAACCATAAACTCTTGAATATCTACGTTATTATCAGCATGTTCGCCACCGTTTAAAATATTCATCATAGGAACAGGAAGTGTATGAGAAAATACGCCACCTAAATATCTATAAAGTGGTAACCCACAAGATTCTGCACCTGCTTTAGCACAAGCCATAGATACGCCAAGAATAGCATTAGCACCTAATTTTGACTTATTATCAGTGCCATCAAGTTGTAATAAAATTTCATCTATTAATTTTTGTTCGCAAACATCAATACCGTCTAATTCATTGGATATTGTTTCGTTTACATTTTTAATAGCTGTTTGCACGCCTTTACCGTTAAAACGTGATTTATCACCATCTCTTAATTCCACTGCTTCAAATTTACCAGTAGATGCACCAGACGGCACAGCTGCACGTCCTACAATACCACTGCTTGTAGTAACTTCCACTTCAACAGTAGGGTTACCTCTTGAATCAATAATCTCTCTAGCAAAAACATCAATAATATCTGTCATAATTACCTCCTAAGGTATTAATATAATCTATGTTATTATTTTTTTTTATAAACTTCAATCTTTTTTTTATTTGTAAAAGTAATAATTATTTGTTATATAGTAGAGAGATTATTTTTTGAGGTAGCAAATTGTATAAAATTCCTAATTTAGTATACGCAAATAGTAAAGGGGAGATATTTGACCACCCTAATTTAAAAATGGCAGTATCAAGTGGTGGTTATAATTTTATTCCTTATGAAACAGAGTTAATACGTCTGCCTGAATCATCACGTCTTTATTTTATGCCACATACTCATCCAATAGCATATGATGAAAATAAAGCAAATATGGTTGAATTTAATGAAGGGTATGCTGTTAGTGTGTTTTTATCCCCTGGGTTTTTAAGGCTTTATTTACCGGCTTATAAAAAAACAAAAGATTATACTATGCCATTATTTGCATATACTGCTGTTGGTTTTTTAGACGGCCATTTTGTAGTGCCTGCCATACAGGTGGATAATATTTCTAAATGGGACCCTAAAAACTATGATTTTTCTTGCAATTTTGAAAAACAAGTAGATGAATTTTTACAAAATGCTCCAGATAACAGGCTTTATACTCAGCTTAAAAAATGTGCCACAGAATACCACTGCACAGCTGCTAAAAATATATTTTATCCACGTTGGGAATGCCCAATACCTACAAGCCCTGCTTGTAATAGTAATTGTGTAGGCTGTATATCTTTACAGACTTCAGAGTTATGTCCTTCCCCACAGGATAGGATAACTTTTGCACCAACTCCACAGGAAATAGCAGAAGTAGCACTTTTACATGGAGAAAAAGCAAAAGACCCACTTGTAAGTTTTGGTCAAGGTTGCGAGGGCGACCCTTGTCTTGCTGCTGATAATATTGCAGAAGCTGTTAAAATTATTAAAAAAGAAAACCCTAACTTAACTGTTAATTTTAATTCTAATTGTTCCATACCAGAAAATGTAGCAAAAGTTATTGATGCAGGGGTGGATAGTGTGCGTGTTAGTTTAAATTCTGTAATAGAATCCACATATAATGCTTACTACCGTCCTAGAACATATAATTTTTCCCATGTGGAAAAAAGTGTTAGTTTAATTAGGGAGGCAGGTATATTTTTACAGCTTAATTTACTAACTTTTCCTGGAGTTAATGATAGAGTGTCAGAAACATCTGCACTTTTAGACTTTATAGAAAAATATAAAGTAGACCTTATTCAAATGCGTAATTTAAATATAGATGCAGAACTTTTATACAGCAACCTTAATTTAAAGCCTGAAGAAATACATGGCCTTAAAAATATGATGAAGTTAATAAAAAAACGTAGAAAAGAAATTCAGTTTGGTTATTTTAACAGGATGAAGAAAGATTTTTTCACCCAATCAGGCTACCCTGATTTAAGGCCGCCAAAAAAGGGGAAAAGTTATATTTAATAGAAACCTGCCTGTAAATATATACGGCAATAAAAAAATAATTAATACATATGACGGCTCCTATACATTTTATAGTATGGAGTATAATGAATCCTACAAAACAAAATCAGTAGGGGCATATGCTGAAAGTTTACATAAATTTGTAAAAGGCACAAATATTATAAACCAAGCACTTAAAAAAGATATAAAAGTGTTAGATATTTGTTTTGGTATAGGGCTTAACCTTGCTGTTACTTTTGATGAGGCTTTAAAACATAATGTATGTAATAAAATCCATGCTGTTTCTGTGGAAAAAGATTATTCGCTTATTAATATTGTAAAAAATACAAATATATTAATGCCAGTAAAAGGTTACAATATAGTTAGAAAACTATTAAATAATAACATATATAATAATTTTTCCATGGAGCTTTATATTCAAGATGCTGTTGAGTTTATTTACTCATTAAACCATAAGTTTGATATAATATATTTTGACCCATTTTCAAAAAAACATAATAGTGAAATGTGGAGTGACAATATGTTTTTAAAACTTAACTCACTTCTTTATAAAGGTGGAGTATTAACAACTTATGCTTCTAGTAAAACCATAAAAGAAAGTTTAGTGAATGCAGGTTTTCAAATATCTTCCCTACAATCTATTGGTGCTAGGTTTCAACCTGCTACAAAAGCTATAAAAATATAGTAATATCAATGGTTTATATAATAAAATATAGTTTAAAATAAAAAATATTTAAAAAAAATAAACTTTTTTATTGACAACAGACTTTAATTAATATATATAATAATTCCCACGCGGGTGTAGCTCAGTTGGTAGAGCGTGACCTTGCCAAGGTTGAGGTCGCGAGTTCGAGTCTCGTCACCCGCTTTTTTTAATATGGCGACGTGGCCGAGTGGTTAGGCAGAGGCCTGCAAAGCCTTGTACTCCGGTTCAAATCCGGACGTCGCCTTTTTCTTTTTTTATCTTTTCAAATCATAAAAAATATACTACACTAAACCGAAATAAATATAATTACGAGGAAGTTTATGAGAATTTATTTTACAATGTTATTTCTTATACTGTCAAGTATTACAGCTTTTGCAGGTGAAAAGGCTTGCCCAACTTGTGATTTTGTTGTTATTGAAAAAGCAAATAATACAGAAGATTGTATAAATTACACTAAATATTTTTTTGAAAAGAAAAGAATTGGTAAATCATATGAGGAATTTGCTGTATACTTTATTCCAAACCATACATATGCAGATTTTTGGAAACGATTTTTACCTGATTCTAATGAATCATACGAAGTAGCAAAACAATACACAGAGGGTAATAAAGTTACTATGTTTTATGAAATTATCCCTAAAAAAATCCATATAAAAGAAGGTAAAAAAGCTAATATTACAATGACTGTTAATAATGATAAATATTATTTTCATTTAAGAGAAGTTGATGGTGGCACAGAGATTTCCATGTGTTTTAGTTCTGTAAAATAAATATGTATAAAATATGTAATAAGAAAATGTGATTATTTTAATTATAAGTATTTTATGATAGTTATTAATAAATAAATTATTTTTCAAGGAGAAATAGATGAAAAAAATATTATTACTATTACCTGTATTATTACTTGTTATTGCAGGTTGTTCTAACATTACTAAACCTTTAAATATTCAAGATGTTCAAAAGAAATTAGAAGCATTAGAAGAAGGTGCAAAAATTCAAGTGAAAGAATTAAAAGCATTAAATGATTATATTCCTGGTTACTCTTATGTTAAAGTGGATGTTTCAAAAGATAACCAAACACGAAGCATTAATTTAATTACAAATGGTCAATATATAATCCAAGGTGATGTGCTTGACCTTGATGATATGAGCTCTTTAAATGATAGATTAGCATTTGAATTTTCTGAACCAAAAAATATTGATGTATCAAAATTAACTTTAGCTGCTGGTAACAAAGACGCTAAAAATATTATTGTAGAAATTACTGATTTTCAATGCCCATATTGTAAATCAGCTAACGAGTTTTTAAAAGAACAATTAAAAGATAAAAAAGACTACGCTCTTTATATTATGCAT
>CALADT010000254.1 GCA_937890655.1 uncultured Mucispirillum sp.
GCCATAAAACACGCCCTGAAACAAAACAAGGTCCACATGCTTTAAAATAATAGAGATAACCATATACCTTCTATTTCTACATACAATATCACATAGTATTATTACTAGGTGATACATATAAATGCGTAAAAATTGTTAAGAATACTATCTCTTTATTGCAATAAATAATAAAATAATATATTTTATTATGAATTAGTAAGGGGTATATTATGAAAAAAAAGAAGTCAAACATTTTATATAAATCAGTTGGTTTTATAGTTATTTTATCATTAATAGTTGTTGTGATTATTGCTGTTAATAATATAAAAACAGGTAACTCATATAATGAATTTGATAATAAAAAAAATATTACAGCAGATGTTTTAGGCTATGAAACATTTGATAATATTAAAAAAGGCAATAATATTGTTGCATGTAAAGATGCTCAAGAATTAGGTAAATTATTTATACAAATTAATAAAGAATTAAAACAAGATGAAGAATTATTAAATGATAATATAAGCCAGTATGCTATCTCTTCCCCTGCAAAACAAATCGTTGATGAATTTAGTAATAATTTAGTGCAGGTTGTAAAAGATACATATATCTCTGATAATATTTCACTTGCACAATCTGTTTTTCAGCTTATAACTCAAGATATTTATGTGAATATAACTCAACCATCTATAATGATAGAAACAGGTAATATTAGTGAAAAAGAATTTTATGATTATATAAATATTCATTATTGTAATGTTACACCACCACAGTCATATATTTCTCCCCATGATATTGTTATATACTCCATTAATAGTTCAGAGGGTAGAAAGACCATAGATAAGCTAAATGATAATATATCAAAGAAAAATCAATAAAAAGTTTTATTGTTGACAAATAATTGAAATTACCTTATATTAAAGCATTGCTATATCATTATAGGAGCGAAAAATATGGCATATGTATCAGGTTTACCTTCATTTGAGAAATCTCACATGTTAGGTATGGAATATTCTATTGCTACGGCTAATAAGTCAAAAGGGCTTTCACATCAGCATGGTATTACAGAGCTTACAAATACTGATGCTGCTTCAAAACAAGCAAGTATGGCTGGTGCTAATGTAGCAGTATCAAAAGGTGTTGGTAGAGTTATTGATGTTGTTGGTTAATAAAGCATATTATTGTTAATTTTGTGCTTTATTTACACAATACTCTTGACTGAAAATATTTATAGTGCTACATATCTTTCTTAAATAATTATAAGAGAGTGTCCTTTGTTTAATAACCATAATATGTATAATATAGGTGAGAATTTTGCAGATTCTGATTCTATTATCAGTTCATTAAAACGTGTTCAATTTATTGATAATAATACATTTTTATTACTAACTAACTCAGATAGTGATTATATATTTACTAAAATGAATATAAATGGGAAAGTTTTATCTCAATATAAAATAAACTTGTTTGATGAAATTTTAGTAAGTTATATATATATTGATAATGCAGTGTATGCTGCTTTTTATATTCAATATGAAGAATTTGAAGAACAAATAACCATTTATAAAATCACTGAAAATAATTTTGTGTGTGTAGCATCATTTCCTAGAATGTCATATTTACATGATTTAGACTATTTTTATATGTTCAATAAAGATAACAAATTACGTTTACTTATTATAAGACATACTAGGCTTTATTTATATGGCATACAGTCAGGAAATATTGAAGAAAATAACCCATTAATTTTTGATGATTATAATGATTTAGTGGAGTTATCGTATCTTGATGGTTATAAATGGTATATAAATAATGGTATAGCCATTAATATTAATAATAATACATGGGAAATGTATAATACAGATTTGAAACAGATAAATAGTTTTGAATTTAGTGATAGTAACATTGATTGGTTAGGAATAACAAAATCAAAAGATAATTCTTTAATTGCTGTTGCTGCTGATTGTGCAAATGATAATATGGGGTTATTATGTATATATAATTATAATACAAATACTATTTCTACACACATTCAAAATTATGGGTTTTATAGTGCAGGTATTATTAAAGATAAAATTATAACATCTATAATTAGTACATTTTCTGGGATAGGTGGAATTATGGTGTTCAATAATAAAGCCCAGCTAAAGTATGCTCACATTAAAGATGAAGAAGATGATAAATTTTTTGCTTTATCTAATAACCCTGTTTTTTATCAAGCAATGTCTATTAAAGAACTTTGTAATGGTTATGCTCTAATTTCTGTGGAAGAAAATACATACGCTTTTGATTTTATAAATAATTATACTTATTCTATTTCTAATGAACCTTATGAATGTTTAGAATTAAATAGTAATAGAAATATTATGATAGAATTGGTGTTTGAAAATAGAAAAAATAATTTTGAAAGTGATAGAAAATATAATACGTTTATTAATGTTTATGATTTTAGTAAAAAAGATAATAATAAAGCCGATATTGTTAATATAAAATCATATAGAAAAATGTAATTATGTAATTTTTATTTGACAATATTTTTAAAATCATATATTTTAAATAATACTAAA
>CALADT010000255.1 GCA_937890655.1 uncultured Mucispirillum sp.
TATATATAAATTACAGTGATATAGATGATAAAGAATATAATGTAAATGATAGTGAAAGAAAATTTACTAATTCTTTTTATAATAAAGGAGAGTAAATTTCAATGAGTGAACAATTTTTATATACAAAACTAGAAAATCTTAATGAAGCAGGAAATCTTCAAGAAGTGCCTGATGTTATAAAAAATAATTTATCAGAAAATATAGAATTAAGAGAGTATCAAGAATTAGCCTTTAGCCACTTTGTAACATATTTTGAAAATAATAAATTAAAGAAAAATAAACAGGTGCATACACTATTCCATATGGCTACTGGTAGTGGTAAAACTGTTATAATGGCGGGATTAATTTTATATTTATATACTAAAGGCTATAATAAATTTCTGTTTTTTGTAAACCAAACAAATATACTTGAAAAAACAAAAGATAATTTTATAAATCATTTATCAAGTAAATATTTATTTAATAAAAATATAAATTATCAAGGTAATAATTTAAAAATAAATATTGTAGATAATTTTAGCTCGCTAATATTAGAGAATGACATAGAAATATGTTTTACAACTACTCAAAAATTACATACTGATTTATTAAGCTCTAAAGAAAATAGCTTAACTTATAATGATTTTGAAGAAAATAAGATTGTATTTATTTCTGATGAAAGTCATCATATTAATACACTCACAAAAAAGGATAGTAGAAGTAAAACTGATGAAGAAACAAGTTGGGAATATACTATTACAAATGCGTTTAGAAAAAATAAAGATAGTATAATGCTTGAATTTACAGCTACTGTAAATTTAAAAGATACGAATGTAGAAGAAAAATATAAAGATAAACTTATTTTTGAATATCCATTAAAAAAATTTAGGGAAAGTGGTTATACTAAAGATTTTAAAAATTTTGCAACTGAAAGTGAATTATGGGATAGGGCTTTAATGTCATTAATAATTAGTGAGTATAGGAAATCACTTTTTACAGATTTGAAACTTAATATAAAACCTGTTATAATGTTTAAATCTAAAACAATAACAGAATCAAAAGAATTTTATAATATATTCTTTGATAAAATAGAAAACTTATCTATAAGTGAGTTAGAAAAGTTTTATAATAACAATATGCAATATGATAAAGAAGATAGCATATTAGATACAAAACAACTTATGACTAAAATATTAAATTATTTTAAAAATAAAGATATAAGCGAAACTTTACAATTACTATTAAGTAGTATAAAAACATCATTTACAAAAGAAACAAGCATTATAATGAATGGTGCAACTGATAATAATAAAGAAAATCAGTTATTAGTAAATTCTCTTGAAGATAAAGATAATAATATAAGGTTAATATTTGCTGTTGATATGTTAAATGAAGGCTGGGATGTTTTAAATCTTTTTGATATTGTCAGGTTATATGATAATAAAACAAATAAAGATTATACTACAAAGGAAGCACAGTTAATAGGTCGTGGTGCAAGATATTGCCCTTTTAAATTGGATGATGAAAAAGATAAATTTAAAAGAAAGTATGATAATGATTTGAATAGTGATTATAGAATACTAGAAACTATGTTGTTTTATAGTCAAAATGATTCTAAATATATAGAAGAATTAAGACAGGCACTGATAGAAAGTGGACTAGAAGAAGAAAAACGAACAGAATTAGACTATATATTAAAAGATGAATTTAAAGAAACGGATTTTTATAAAAAATATTATGTATATTCTAATGAAAGAAAACCTAAAAGTAGAGAATATGTTAAAAGTGTTGAAAAAAATTTTATAAATAAGTCTATTTCTTATACTACAAAAAATAATCAAGGCACAATTTATGATTTTGATGATAAAACAATAAAGGCTGATTATAAAGAAGAAATTAAATCATTAAAATTTAAAGAAATAGATTATAATATTTTACTTGGTTCTGCAGAAAGATATTCTGCTTTTAAATTTAATGTTATAAAAAATAAATATCCTAATGTAAAAACTATGAGAGAGTTTTTAACATCAGAAGATTATCTAGGTAATATGACATTAAATATATATTATACAAATCAATTAAAAGGAAAGGATATTTTTAATGCTTGTGTTCATGGTTTTGATAAAATATCTAGTTACATAACTTCAATAAAAGATGAATTTGAAGGAACAAAAGAATTTTATCCAAAACCTATAAAAGATGTTATAAAAGATAAAAAAATATATATAATACCAGTGAAAGAAGCAGAAGGAAAAGGTCATTCTCAAAATACTTGCAGTAATAAAGATTACGTATTGGATTTAGCTCAAAAAGAATGGTATGTTTTTAACGATAACTATGGGACTAGTGAAGAAAAAGCATTTATCAGATATTTTTCTACAAATATAGCACCAAAATTAGAAGAAAAAAATTTAGAATTTTATATTATTAGAAATGAAAGAATAAGTGATTTAGCTATATATGATTTTATAAATGGAGAAAGGTTTGAACCAGACTTTTTATTATTTATTAAAAAGAAAGATTGTGATACATTTTCCATTAATCAAATATATGCAGAACCTAAAGGAGCACACTTAATAGAAAATGACCAATGGAAAGAAGAGTTTTTAAAAACACTGAAAGATAAAGTAATAATAAGTGAAAAATATATGGATGGTAACAAATATAATATTATTGGTTTACCATTTTTTACTGATAGTGATATTAATAATAAAGATAGTCAATTTAAACTTGCTATTGAGGACTTAATAAATAAAATGTAAGATATTAAAACTAGAATATTTATAATATAATCCAAAAAAATATGGAAAATATTTAACATAATAAGGAAAAGTATTGATTTTATGTTTTTAATTTATTAGTATATAGTGTAATACTGTTATAATTTATTGGAGTTTTAATGACTATACGCATTTCAGGTATGCAGGATAAGCACAGGTTATCATTTGTAGCCATGAATGTTTACACGCTACCTAATGAAGAATACAGGGTATTACCTTCTTCAAAAGATGACGGAAGTTATATTTTAGAAGTAAAAACATATAGGTCTATTGAACCTATAATACGAGTTACAGTGGCAGATAATCTACTTTCTGCTAAAATATCACTTTACCCTGGAATTAATATTGAAAGGAAAATAACATATCCACAAGTTATTTTACAGCTTACAGAAAAAAATAAAGTAAGCCCTGGGTATATTAATGAAAAAGCGTTACAAGATGCAGTTGACTTGTTAAACCAAGGCTATATAGTAGAAGATATAGAAGTATGTAAAGGCAGGCCGCCTATAAACGGTAAAAACGCAGTAATAGAGTATCTTTTTGAAAAACCAAATGTTAAGCCAAAATTATTAAGTAATGGTAAAGTAGATTATAGAGAGTTTACTAAATTTATATTTGTTAATAAGGACCAGCTTATTATAAAAAGAACGCCTGCAGATAAAGGTAAAGAGGGCAGAGATATTACAGGTAATGTAATAAAACCCATTGAGGGGGAAGATAGGCAGGTTGAAATAGTCGATGGTGTTTATGCAAATTTAGAAAAAACAGAATTTCGTGCAAAATATAACGGGCATATTATACTTTCAGGCAATACTATTTCAGTATTACCACTTTTACAAATCAATGGCGATGTGGATATGCGTGTGGGTAACCTTCGTTTTGAAGGCACAATTCATATTACAGGTAACGTTCAAAGTGGTTTTGTTTTAGATGCAGATGATATTATTGTGGATGGTATTGTGGAAAATGCAGAACTAAAAGCAAGAAATACCATTGTTATAAAACGTGGTGTAAAAGGCATAATTAGTAAAGGTTTTATAAAAGCAGGTGGCAATATTTCCATAGGTTATTGTGAAAATGGTTGTATTACAACAGGTGGTGAGCTAACTATTGATAAATATTGCTATAATTCCATAATAGAAGCCAATACCATAATAGCAACAGGAAAAGATAGTATAATAAGTGGTGGCACAATTAAGGCTTTTTCATTAATAGATGTATCAAAAATAGGCTCAAGAAATTCTGGTAAAATGGAAGTATCTTTAGGTTATTCCCCTTTACTACAACATAAGGCAGAAAAAGTAAAGGTAGAAATAAACCAGTTAAGTGAGCTTTTAGAACGGATATCAGAAAGCCTTGCAAAAGTTAATATTAAAGATGATAAAGTTAAAAATAACCCAAAAGTAAAAATGTTACTTGATAGTGCAGAATCGTTTAAAAGGCGTTTGCCACTTCTTGAAAAAAAATATAATGACTTAAATTCCAAATCTGTATGTAATACACCAAAGATAATAGTTGAAGATACTATATACCCTGGTGTTGAAATAAAAATGCTAGGCATAAATAGAATTATAAAAAGTGAAATGACAAAGGTTGAATTTACATATAACGAATATGAAAGAGATATACTAAACAAGCCAATAAAAAATAATGAAAATTAGTAAATAAATAAGAGGCATTAGAACAATATGAAGAAGTTTACAGAATTTTTTGGATTTTATCAGGACCCATTTAAAAGAACACCTGATGTGGATTTTTATTATCCAACAAATATGCATTTAGAGGCGTTAGATACACTTTCTTACTTAATCCATTCTGATGAACCTTTTGCTGTATTAACAGGAGAGCCAGGAACAGGCAAAACCATTACTATTAAAAAGTTTTTAAACGAGCTTCCAAAAAACATTGTATCTGCATATATTTTATTTCCGAACCTTACTCCGGAAGAATTATTTATGGCAATATTAGAAGATTTTAGTATTCCTGTGGATAAAACTCTCACAAAAAATACTTTATTTGCAAAATTAAGGGATTTTTTAGTGGAAATAGGTTCTCAAGGTAAAAAAGCAGTTATTATTATAGATGAGGCACAAAACCTACCTAATGAAACATTAGAAGAGTTAAGGCTTTTATCTAACCTTGAAACAGAAAAAGATAAGTTATTAAAAATTATCCTTGCAGGCCAGCCGGAGTTAGATGATAAACTAAACGAAGAAAGCTTGCGTCAGTTAAAGCAACGAGTAACTTTATATGTTAAACTAAGCAATATAAAACAAGAGGATATAAAATCTTATATTTATTCCCATTTGGAAAAAGCCGGAAAAGGTGATATTAAAATCCAAAGTGGAGTAGTTAGAAAAATTGCAAAAGTAACAAAAGGTAACCCACGTTTAATAAATACTCTTATGGAAAGGACTATTATTGCAGCCTTTTTAGATAACTCTCACACTATAACAGAGGAACATTTAGCAAGTGCAGTATCTAGTATAAACCATGTTATACCAACATATAAAAGAAAATCAGTTTTAAGAAAAAAACCTGTAACGTTAATTGCTATAATAGCTGTTCTTGCAGTAATAACAGGCTATTTAGGTGTGGATAAAATTATGCAAAGTTTAGAAAAACCTATAACTTATGTTCACACTCAAATAGATAACGCAAAAAAACAAAACCAAGTAGTAGAAGTTGCTGAAAATAATATGGATAATAAGCAACAGGAAATAGAAAATAATAACCAGCAACAAGAAGTAATAGTAGAAAAAAATAAAGAAATAGTAGCAAATAACCAACCATTAGAAAATACTATGGTAGCTAATAATAATATAAATACTAATGTTACTAATGAAAACATAAAAACAACTACAAATACTACTCCAAATGTGGTAGCAGTGGAAACTCACGGCAGAAATGAAAGTAACAATATATCTAGTATGGCAGTTAGTCCTATTCCTAATAATTCCATAATTCCATACGAACCAAAACAGGAAGAAGTTACTGAAGAAATAGCAGAAGTGAAAGAAGAAGTTATAGTAGCAGAGCCAAAACCAAAAGATGTATTTATACTAGTGGATTCCTTAAATGTGAGAGCAACCCCAAACCTTGGTTCAGGTAGAATTACTGCATTAAAAACAGGGCAAAAATTTGAATACGTTCAAGAAAACGATGAATGGGTGGAAATACGCCTTTCCCCTACTAAAACAGGCTGGGTATATAAACAATATGTCAGCATTACAGAAAGGCAGTAGAGGTTAGAAAGTGAATATTGTTATTGTTGGTGCTGGAGAAGTTGGAACCCATATTGCATCACAGCTTGTAGCAGAACAAAAAGATGTGGTTATAATAGAAAAAGACCCTGAAGCGGCATCAAAAGCATCTTACGCATTAGATTGCCTTGTTATTACAGGGGAAGGTTCTAATGTGGAAATACTAAAACAAGCAGGAGCAGATAAGGCAGATATTTTTATTGCAGCTACAAGTATTGATGAAGTTAATATGATATCATGTTTTGTAGCAGGTAGCACTTTTAATACAAAAGTAAAAATAGCAAGAGTTAGAAATGTGGACTATTCTAACAGTGGTTTACTTAAAAATACAGCCATAGGCATTGATTTTGTAGTAAACCCAGAAAGCGAGGCAGCTTTTGATATTGTGCAAACGGTGTTACATGGTGCTTCTAGTGGCATTTATGCTTTTCAAGGGACAACAGCCCAACTCCGTGATTTTTTAGTTCAAGAAGATAGCCCATTTAATGGTGTATTAGTAAAAGATATAAGAACAATCATAGACCAAACCTTTATTATTGCAGGTGTAGTGCGTGATGAAGAATTACACATCCCAAAAGGTGATTTCCAGATAAAAGCAGGGGACCATTTATATATTACAGCTTTAGGTAAATCCTTTAATAAAATACTTGCAAAAGCGGGTATATCAAGAGAGAAACTAAAAAGAATAGTTATAGTAGGTGGTGGTTTAATAGGAAAGCATGTGGCATCTATGCTTATTGAAGACGGTAAAGATTTAAGAATAATAGAAAAAGATTACGATAAATGTAAAGAGTTATCATCTTTATTCCCTGAGGCTACTATTATTAATGGTAATATATCAGATAACGATGTTTTTGAAGAAGAAAATATTGCATATACTGATGCTATTATTACCACAACCCAAAGCGAAGAATTAAATATTCTTGCAGGGGTATATGCAAAAAGTAAAGGTGTAAAACGTGCCGTTGCTTTAATAGATAAATTAAATTATATATCACTTGCCACTAATTTAGGAATAGATTCTTGTATTAGTGCTAAAATGAGTTCTGTTGATGCTATCTTAAAATATATTCGTAAAGGTAACATTAAAAACGTATATACAGTTTTTGAAGGTCAAGCAGAAGTTATAGAATTTGTAGTAACTTCTGGACTTGAAATAATTGGTAAAAAAGTTATGGATTTAAAACTTCCCACAGGCTGTTTAATTATAGCAGTGCAACGTGGCAAGAAAACTATTATTCCAACAGGTTCATTTGAAATAGAATCAGGGGATAGTGTTATAACATTTGCTTCCCATGAAGAAATAGAAAAAGTGGAGGCTGTATTTAGTGCATGATACGTCAGCTTAGAATAATCTTAAAACCTATAATTGTTATAAATATGCTTCTTGCTTTTTTTATGATATTAAGTGGTATTTATGGTATTTTTTTAGGAGAAAAAGAATCATACACTGCATTTTTTAAAACAACTCTACTTATTATGGGCTTATCATTTGTATTAGTCTTATTTTCAGAAAAAAGAGAAAAAACTACC
>CALADT010000256.1 GCA_937890655.1 uncultured Mucispirillum sp.
AATAACATCTATAACTTCAGAACCTTCTCCATATATATTTTCAAGGCTTGACATTTTAACAGTGTTATTTTCATAATTTAATATAATACCAGGAGTTTCATCATTTGTAATAGCTGATACACGTTTTGCAGCATCTATAAACAGTTTTCTATCAATTTTAGCTTTTATAGGGTAATCATCAGTAAATAACCTATCTATACTTTTTACAAATTTTTCTATTAATTTAGAGTAAACTATAATATTATCTGCTTTAAAAGATATTTGACGTCTATCAGTTTGTATTTCAAGTTCACCTTTATTTTCAAATATTCTTAATATTTCAGCAACTGTTTTTTTTGGTATATTTACTATAAAATCATTTGAATATTCTGCTTCTATTTGGCTTGAAGCTATTGCCACTCGTTGCATACCTGTTGCAAATACTTCTATAATATCTCTATTAATTCTAACTTGTGCACCTGTATATTCTATTTTTTGAGAATCATTAGGAATACAGAAATATGTCCTTTTTAAAAGTGTAAGAAAATCATTAGAATTAATTTTTATAAAATATTCAGGCATAATTTCAGAAATAGATGGGAAATGCTCATATGATATTGTGGATAATTTAAATTTAGTTTTTCCAGATATAACATTTAACCTAGAATCATCATATTGAAAATCTATTAAAGCTCCATCTGGTAATTCTCTAATAATATCTAAAAGTTTTTTACAACTAACTGTTATTCTACCTTCACTTTCAATAGAGTTAGGTTCAAAAAAACAAGAAAAACCCATTTGATAGTTTGTAGCTTTAATTGTTACAAGGTTATTTTCTACTTCCATATATATATTTTGAAGTATATCATTTAACCCTTTAGGATTAGTAAAGCTGTTAGCATATTGTAAGTATTTTAAAATATCTTCTTTTAGTATTCTAAATTGCATTATAACCTCAATATTTTATTATATATAAGTTTTCTCTTATATATATATGTTTTAATTTTATTATTACAGTGTGGATAACTATAAATCTAAAGTAGAAGTATATATTTTATAAAGAAAATTATCAATAGTAAAATGTTATATCTTTATATAATTTTAAAAAAACTTTTAAAAAAATTTATTAAATTACTAATATAAATTATAAAAATAAAATTATAAACTATTAGCAATGTGGATAAAATTTAAAGTAGTAGCTTATAATTATGTGGATAACTTTAGTTTCTTATTATTTTACATAGATTTTTTATAAAGAATAATTGTGGATAAAGTTTTAATAATTAAAAGTAGTGCCGTTTTTATTATTTAAAAGTATAGGTTTATCCCTTTTTATATCATATAATATATTATGCTTTAATTTATTTTCTGCAGTAATAAAACTTAAATCTATGTTATTATAATAAACTTGATTATCTTTTATAGAAAGAGTAGTTTTAAAAAATACAGTTTCACATAAACCCATAGGGGACTCTATTATTATGTTATTATTTTCAATATAATAAGACGCTCCATATATTGCATATATAATATTTGATGCAATAAGGTTAAATTTATTATTCCTATTATCCCATATGGTAATATATGATTCGCCGTTACTTTGTATTCTCATTAAATTATCATATGATGAAGCAGTTAATATAAAAATGTAATATGTAACATTATATTTAGTAAAAGAAAGGTTATTATATTCCAAATATTGTGGAAAATACTGCTCTTTTGAAATTTTATTTTCATATTCTTTATAATTTATAATATTTTTATTATTTTTTGATGAAGAAAAATGGTAATCTCTAACCTGATTATAATCTAAAAATGATATATATTCATAACTACTATTATTAAAATATTCTCCTGCATATAAGTCAAATGAAAATATATTAAATAATAGTGAAAAAATAACTTTATACATAAAACTATTCCTTAATAAATTCATCAGCATAAATAGATTTTATATTCACTTTTTTATCTTCTGGTTTAAAGTAATATTTATATGTAACATTTTTATCAGCATCTTCTGTAATAGATAATATATTATAAAAATAGAAATTATTATTTTCATATATAAAAGAGTAGTTATAAACTGATAAAGGTTCATACTGTCTTTTACCTTTTATGGTTATAATATTATTATAAAGGGATAATACAGGGGAATATATATTTAAAATGTTAGAACCAACACATACAATATGGTCTTTATAATCTTTCCAAAAGGAAATAAAATATTGGCTACTTCCCCTTGTAGCTCCGTCATATTCTGAATAATAAAATGTAATAATTATAAAATTTTCCCCAGAAATTTTTACTTTATCTTGCTTTATAGTAACAGATTTTGGAAATTTAGGGTTTAATTTATACGATATATAATCAACTGCTGTTTCTGAATTAGCTGATTTATGGCCGTCAAACATAAATTTATTAAAAAAACTATCAGCATAACTAGAAATAGAAAACATAAAAACAAAAATAAATGTAAAAATAACTTTCATAACTACACCAATATAATATATTTAATTATAATTAAAGCATAGAATTAATATGATACCTTACTTCTTCCACACCAATATCTATCATACATTTAAAGTGTTTTTTAGGGCATTTATCACTTCCATGTATATGACAAGGCCTACATTTTAACCCAATATATTCTATAACTTTTGTATTTTCAAATTCCGGATAAAAGCCTAACTCTTTTGTAGTAGGCCCAAAAATAGCAATAGTAGGTATATTTAAAGCATTACCTATATGCATAGGCCCTGAGTCAGTAGTAATTAAAACATCACCTTGAGATATATGCTGCATAAGTGCTGCAAATGATATTTTACCGGTTTTATCAACAGCATGAAGTGGCAAATCCATTTTACCGTCGCCTATAAAAATCACGTTTATACCGTCATCTATTAAACCTTCTGCAAGTTCTTTAAAAAAAGGCCAAATTTTTGTATTTTTAGAAGCAAACGGATGAATAATTACTCGTTTACTACCACTAACTTTATAAAAATTATTAACAAGATATGGTTTTATTTCATTAATATTAGGCATATCTAAATTAAAGGCTTTCATAAACGGTTTAAAATATTTTGTAACAGTATGTTCTTTTAAATTTGACTTAAAAAACCTATATTTTACAAACATTCTTCTTTTAAAAGAATCTTTTTTATAAACATAGCTTTTAGATGAAATAATAAACCTTGTAAAAAATGAACGAATATTACGGTGCAGATCAAATACCATATCATATTCTGGCATATTAGATATTACATTATTTAGTTTAGAAATATTATCCCCTTTATTAATTGTATATACATTTCTAATATAAGGGAAATCCTGCAAAATGCCTGCAAAGTGAGATGAAGTTAAGAAATCTATTTCAATATTTTCCACATGAGTTTTAATATATTTAATTATACCAGTTGTTAAAACAATATCACCAAGAGAGCTAAACCTAACAATTAATATATTTTTTTTCATAATTTACTCTTTATTTAAAATATCAATAACCGTATTAAAAACAGTGTGTGAACTAATATCTTTCATACATTTAAAATGACCTTTAGGACATGTATTGCCCCCATGTTTTCCACAAGGCCTGCATGATAAATTATTGTTTTCTATAACAACACTTTTATTATCATATGGGAAAAACCCAAGTGATTTTACAGTTGGGCCAAATATAGCAGCACAAACTGTTCCAGCAGATACAGCAATATGCATTGCGCCACTATCGTTTACAAGTAATAAATCCACTGCTTTAAGTATGGCAGGAAGTTCATTAAGTGATGTTTTATAAGCAAAATCAAAATATGGGTATTTAAAATGCTCTGCGAAATAATCAAGTGACTGGTTATCATCAGCTCCACCAAATAAAGCAATACCATAACCTTGATTATAAAGCATTTCAGCTACTTCAATAAAAGATTCTACCATATATCTTTTTGTAGGCCAAACACTTCCAGGAGCAATACCTATTATTTTTTTACCAACAGCAACAGTATTAAAGTAAGATAGAGTATTATTATAAATCTGATTATTTATATATGTTTCAAGAGTGCCGCCTAACTCTTTTGCTTTTTCAATGGTAAAATCATTACATAGTGGACTTAAAAGCATTAAGTTTCTTTCCACTTCGCAAAGCTCCTGCTTTTTTTCCACCCGTTCATTAAAAAGATAACTCATAACTGCAGAAGAAAACCCAACAGTGTATGAATTTTTAATAAATGAAATTAAAGTTGTGGAACGAAGTGATAAGTGTAAATTTATAATTAAATCAAATTGAAAATTAGATAACTCTTTTGCAAAACGAATAATACCTGCAATACCTTTTTGAGTATTTCTTTTATCAAAAACAATAACCCTTTTAATAAAATCAAGCCCCATAAAAAGCCCTGCATGTTCTGGACGAACACAGAAAGATATTTCAGCATCTGGGTATAATTTATGCAGTGCTTTAATAAGTGGTGTAGTAATTATTGTATCCCCTAAAAAGGCAGGGTTAAAAACAAGTATATTTTTGTAATTATTTTTAGCTATCATAGACATATTGATACACATTTTTATAAGATAATTCAAGTCTTTTTATAGTATTTTCCATAAAAAAAGATAATTTTGATGAAAAATAAAGGTTTTTACAAGAAAATTTATCATAAAAACCTAAACTTATACACTGTAAAGAAAGCCTTTTATCATCTATTTTTTTATTATATAAAAAGTCATAATAAAGTGGAGATTTTAAGGCTTTTAAATGAACTCTTATTTGGTGGGTTCTACCTGTATAAAGCCTTGCAGTAACTAATGCACCAAATTTATTACTATCTACAAGAAAAAATGAAGTAACAGCTTTTTTTCCACTTTTAAAGTTAATATTATATTTTCCATGGTTTGATTTAGCAATGGGCAGCATTAATGT